>JAJAYX010000092.1 GCA_026785985.1 Rudanella sp.
ATAACTAAACGAGCAGCTGGGTGGTTCAGACACGGACGGTACTGGTGCCGAATTACCCGCCAATAACATCGGAAATGCCAAAGGCTACACGACAGCAGCCAATGATTCTGCAAGCACCATTTCGGGTGTGACGAAGCAGGCCGCAAAATTTGTTGAGCCCGCTAAATCACAGATGGGCTTTGTAGCCGTACCGGGCGTGGGCGATAAAGCCGTTTGGGAACCGGCCAAACAGACCATGCATGTGCTGTATAACAATCATATTTTGAATGTGTTGGTGAAAACTGCTGATCCAGAAGCCGTAAAACGCCAGCGGGCCGTTACGTTGTCAAAAGCGATTTTAGAACAAATGGCAGAATAAGCAATGCGGTCTAGAAATCGCATCGGCGTATATACCTCAACAAAAAGCCCCGTCTCATTGCTGAGACGGGGCTTTTTCGTATGACTTTTCGTTGACTTAAATCTGTGGGAGCGGAAGCGATTCGGGGTTTACCTCCGGGCTAACAACTTCATCGGGCAGAACATCACCTGTTCCCCCTTCACCCCGCTTTTTGTAGGCCTGATAAGCCGTATCGCGTTCAAACGGACGTTTACCAATTAACCGTTCCAGATCAGCCTGATACAAAACCTCTTTGGCTAAGAGTTCCTGCGAGACAACCTCCAGTTGGTCGCGCTTTGTGGTGAGCAAGCCTTTAGTACGCTGATACGCTTCGTCAACAATTTTCCGAACTTCTTCGTCGATATTCTTGGCGGTCTCTTCCGAGTAGGGTTTGTTAAACGAATATTCCGATTGTTTCGAGTCGTAGAACGAGATATTGCCGATTTTCTCATTCAAACCATACATCGTTACCATGCTGTAGGCCAGTTTCGTGATGCGCTCCAGATCGCTAAGGGCACCCGTCGATACTTTACCAAACACCACATCTTCGGCAGCGCGGCCACCGAGGGCCATGCACATGTCGTCCATGAGCTGTTCAGTGCGGTACAGATACTGCTCGCGGGGCAGATACTGAGCGTAGCCTAAAGCCGCCACACCACGCGGTACAATCGACACTTTCACGAGCGGGTCGGCGTGTTCGAGATACCAGCCCGCCACGGCATGGCCGGCTTCATGATAGGCTACAATCTCTTTCTCTTCGGGAGAAATCAACTTATTCTTTTTCTCCAGTCCGCCAATCACCCGATCCATAGCATCCTGAAAATCAATCATATGGACTGATTCACGATCCCGTCGGGCAGCAATCAGGGCTGCTTCGTTACAGACGTTGGCAATTTCGGCACCAGCGAAACCGGGTGTTTGAGCCGCCAGTTCTTTTGGCATCACATCGGCGTTCAGTTTCAGTGGCTTCAGGTGAACTTTGAAAATGGCTTCCCGACCAATAATATCAGGTTTGTCGATGCTGATTTGCCGATCGAAACGGCCGGGGCGAAGCAGAGCCGGATCAAGCACATCGGGCCGGTTAGTGGCCGCCAAAATAATAATGCCGGAGTCGGTGGCGAAACCATCCATTTCCACGAGCAGCGAGTTCAGCGTGTTTTCGCGTTCGTCGTTGGCACCGGGCATAGAACCCCGACCCCGCGAACGACCTACTGCGTCGATCTCGTCAATAAAAATAATGCAGGGAGCTTTTTCTTTAGCCTGTTTAAAGAGGTCACGTACCCGCGCGGCACCTACCCCCACAAACATCTCAACAAAATCGGAACCCGACAACGAAAAGAATGGAACCCCCGCTTCACCGGCAACGGCTTTGGCCAACAGCGTTTTACCCGTACCCGGAGGGCCAATGAGCAAGGCTCCTTTGGGGATTTTGGCACCGAGTTTGGTGAACTTGCCGGGGCTTTTGAGGTAATCGACAATCTCTTTGATTTCTTCTTTGGCTTCTTCCAGGCCAGCCACCTCGTTAAAGGTAATTTTCACCCGGCTTTCGGCATCGAACAAAGCCGCCCGCGACTTGCCGATATTGAAAATCTGACTCCCCGGACCACCCGCTCCCGACATACGTCCGAGCAGGAAGTACATAGCCAGAATCATAATAATCAGAATACCCCAGGTGCTGATAAAGCTACCCCAGTCACTGCGTTGTTCCACGCCGTATTCTATTTTATCAGATTCAGGCGTGTTGGCCTGTAATTTATCGAGATCGTCTTTAAATGATTCACCTGAAACAACCTGGAAGGCGTAATGAGGCCCGTTCCCAGTACCAAAATAAGGCTTTTCGGCAAACAGGCTCTTATATTTAGGGCTTTGAAGGGACTTTTCGTTCAGTGTAATTTCGACTACTTTATCGTTGACCACAGTGACCTCGGCCACCTCACGGTCTTTCACCATCCGCTCAAAGCGTTTCAGGGTTGTGTCACGAATAGAGCTGGTGCGGCTCATAAACGTGATTCCCAGAATAGCCGCAATCAGCAGGAAGACGATCCATCCCTGGAAATTCGGGCGTTTAGGCCCACGGGATGACAGCGGATTTCTATTGTTATTATCTGGCATTTCGACAGGTTGTACAGTAAGGGATTTTATTAACTAACACCGATTGTAAAGCGAATGTTTCGCATCTGAAACGCCAATGATGAACGGTTTGAAAAGGTACTTGAAGGGGTATTTAATAGGCATCGGGGGCTGTATCTGGTTTGGTCTCATCCAGATACTGAACGTCGGCATCACCCCATAGTTGTTCGAGGTCGTAAAAGGCCCGTCGCTCCTTTTTAAATACGTGCGCCACCACATCCACGTAATCCAGTAATATCCATTCGCGGTTCATTTTCCCTTCCTGATGCCAGGGATTCTGTCCCGTATTTCTATGCACTTCTTCATCAATAGATTGAGCAATGGCGTCGATCTGCGTATCAGAGTTACCCGAACAGATGACGAAATAATCACAAATGGCATTTTTTACCTCCCGAAGGTCCATCACGACTACTTCGACACCTTTCTTTTCCTGCATGCCCTTCACAATCAGGTTCCGGAGTTCTTCGGAGCTTACTTCATCGCTGTTGGTTCGTTTACGTACAGCGGCAGTTTCGTTGTTAATTGTCATGCGTATGGTTTGAAATCACGAGCTCAGCTTTTCTAGCTAAACTTCACAAAATTAATTTGCGAACTTATTTTTGCAGAAAAAAGCTAAACGAGCGGGTACGTTACCATAGGGCAAAACCGCCCGTCGCACCATCAAATAACCTTTTCAATAAACATAACAAATCTTTGTACAAAATCCATCCCAAAACTCTTTTTATTGGACAAAATAGTTATTATCTGCCAAGCTGTCAGTCCACTAATGACGAAGCCGCCGATTTAATTGCCCAAACGGCTCCCCCCGAAGGTACCCTGGTGATCACCGACCGGCAAACGGCGGGGCGCGGGCAGCGGGGGAATGTGTGGTTGGCCGAACCCGGTCAGAACCTGACCTTCTCCACCCTGCTCCGCCCCCATTTTCTGGCCCCAACCGAACAATTCTGGCTCAACATGGCTGTTTCGGTAGGTATTGCCGACGCACTGATGCCCCTGACCGATGGACTGTTGCGGGTGAAATGGCCCAATGATTTGTATGTAGAGGATCAGAAAATTGGGGGTATACTCATCGAAAACACAATTCAGGGAGCTTCGTTGGCCTGGTCGGTTGTGGGGCTGGGGCTAAACGTGAACCAAACCTCGTTTGCGCTCACCACGGCGACTTCATTGCAGACCCGATTTCCGTTGCCGGAAGGCTACAACCTGCCCGGTTTGCTGGCAACGCTGTGTGAACATATCGAAAAACGCTACCTGCAACTGAAGGCTGGTCAGCGAGCCGCGCTAAAGACAACCTATCTGCAACGGCTGTTTCATTATCAACAGGAACACGTGTATCGGGACGTGATGGCTCAGGAGCAGTTCAATGGAACCATTGTGGGTATCAGCGAAACCGGGCAGTTAGGCATAGCCGTTGGGCAGGCAATTCGCTACTTTGGCTTTAAAGAAATCGAATTTCTTTTGGTATAAAATGTGGCTCAACTTCTGGCAAAGTCGATTGTCCTACTCTGCCCTTAGAGTAAGCCGCTTAATTTCGTTACAAACCCCTTTAATTTCGTCTAAAAATTCGGCAACTCACCCATACTTGCACCCTGAAAAACCACGTAACTGAATGCTGTCTGTTATTACGAAACGCTTAATCGCGTTGTGCCTGATAGGAATCCTGTTGATCGGTATACGTTCATACCCGCTTCAAGCGCAAGCTACCCCGGCAAGCCCACCCCCGAAAACAACCCTGAATGGACTGGAAACCATTGAGAACGGCATTATCAAAGTAGGTGTTGATTCCTACTACGGCGGCTCAATAAGTTACGTCTCCACAGTTGGTGGAATTAATATGGTCAATAACTTTGACCTGGGCCGACAGTTTCAGATCGCTCTGTATGGCGGCCCTTCCAATTTTTCTCAAAATGGGCATCCCTATTGGGCCGGGCTGGGTTGGAATCCCCTGCAGGCTGGCGATGTTAGCGGAAATCCGGCGAAGGTGCTGGCCTTTGAAAAACAAGCTAATTTGCTGTATGTCAAGACAATGGGCATTCAATTCGCGCTCAATAATGTTTCGTCTGAGGTAACAATTGAACATTGGGTGCGGCTGATCGGGAATGTGGTGAAGGTTCACGCTAAAATCGTTTTGAACCGACCCGACAAAACTCAGTATCAGGCTCGTACTCAAGAGTTTCCGTGCCTGTATGTCAATGGTGTCTACAACACAATCCACGCCTATCAGGGCAGCAATCCCTATGCCAACGAGCCGATAACCAAACTCAGTCCGCCCATAGAAATGGCCTATCTGCGACCTGTGACAGAACCCTGGATGGCAGCTACCGACAAAAATGGCTTCGGTATTGGGTTATTCGTGCCCTACAACTATCAATGGACTAAGGCGTTTTTTGGCGATCAGTTGAACGGGGGCGAGTTCGATAACACAGCGGGCTATGTGGCTAATACGCGGTTTGAAGTACTCGACCATAACCTTGTCCACGAATGGGACTACGACATTGTGGTAGGCAACATCAACGACATCAGGAAGTATGTGTATGAGCAGCCCCGGCTTGCGCCTACCATTAAGTACACGTTCGATAACTCGAGGAAGGGCTGGTACTACAACAACGCAATCGACACGGGATGGCCCATTCAGAATCAGCTCGACATCCTGATTACCGACAAAGAGCAGGCTTCGGCGAAGTCGCCAGTGGGTTTCTGGCGGGGCCGCGATAACAAAACGCTGTATCTGCGGGCCGCTTTCAAGGGGCAGTCTGACAAATACCGGCTTCATTGGCGGCAGTTGAACGACCAGGAATTCTACGGCTATGTAGACCGGTATCTGGATTTCCCGATCATCGGCGATGGGCAATATCACACCTATGCGATTGACCTGAGTCAGAAAACAGGTTGGATTGATCAGGACATTATCCAGATTCAATTGCGGCCCCGCTGGGATGGCCCCGCCGTGAATGGCTGGATGAAAATTGAGTCGATATCAACAAGCCCGGATGCCAACCCCATTACATCGGTGCCGGTTCCGCCAGTAACTCCGATAACACCCCCGGTAACAACAACGACGGTAACGCCCGTAACTCCCGCCACCGTTGTAACCCCTACACCGCCCGCCACCGTTGTAACGCCTGTAACACCCGCTACTGTTTTAACGCCTGTAGTTTCTGAAACGGGTGTTGCCTTGCGGTTAGTTGCTCCTGCCTATGATTGCAACACGGGTGGGCTGACATTCAACACAATAGGTGGGAATGGCACCACAATCGAATTCATGGCTGTTGGCATAACGGCATGGACTACCAAGGCAAGAAACTTCATAGATGTGGGGGTTCGGCAAGATCCCATGAGCAAACCTGTGATTCTGGTGGCTCGCCAAAGTGGCATCATTGTCTCGTATACATTCGATTTTCGAGCCAATTGTCCTGGGTCAACAACGCCTTTACCCCCCTTACTCCGGGTTCAGGACGATCCCCATACGAAAGCCGGCCAGTCTGATTGCCGGTGTCCGGTATTTACGATTAAGAAGGTGCGCTGACTTTAGGTTGGCAAGCGGTGGTAAATCTCAGGGGTTCCGGTCTTTCTGAAAACAACGAGAATTACCAACTTCCCCATGACTATCCCCGACCTCCGGCACTGGCAACGCGAACTCAACCAGGAACTTAAAGACATTCTGGCCTATTGGCAACGCTATGCCCCCGACCCGGTTAACGGTGGTTTCTACGGGGCTGTGGGCTACGACAACGTACCTAAACCCAATGCCGCCAAAGGTGTGGTGCTCAACAGCCGCATTCTCTGGACATTTTCGGCAGCAGCCCTGCATACTCAACACGACGACCAGTATTTGCCCACTGCCAGGCGAGCATTTGAGTATATGGACACCTTTTTTCGCGACCGGCAACACGGAGGAGTGTACTGGATGGTGGATGCCAAAGGCCAACCCGCCACCGACGATAGCAAGCAGTTGTATGGGCAGGCATTTGCCGTATATGGCCTGAGCGAATATTACCGGGCTACCCGCCACAAACCGGCTCTGGACTATGCCCAGGAGATTTTCCGGGCGATGGTTAAACATGCTTACGACCCCAAATCAGGCGGTTTTACGGAGGCCTTTGCCCGCGACTGGACCGAGGCCAAATCATATGCCATTGCCCGCAAAGAGAATGGCGAGAGCAAAACCATGAACACCCATCTCCACATTCTGGAAGCCTTTGTGAGTTTGCTCCGGGTGTGGCCCGACCCAACCGTGAAATCGCAGGTTCGGGGGCTGATCAATACCTTCCTGACCCACATTATCGACCCAAAAACGCACCGGCTGGTGTTGTTTCAGGGCAACAATTGGGAACCCCGCCGAACGGGCATCAGCTACGGTCACGACATTGAGGCCTCGTGGCTTTTGCTCGAAGCGGCCGAAGTGCTACACGAAGCCGATTTGCTGGCCAAAGTACACAAAGAGTCGGTGCTGATGGCGAAGGCTGCCGAGTCGGGAGTAGACCCGGACGGGGGCATGAACTACGAATACGAAGGGCCTGACCAAAACTTACCCAAACAGAACCCGGCCAACGGCCATTGGAACCGCGAACGCTCGTGGTGGGTGATGGCCGAAGCGATGGTCGGGTTCATGAACGCTTACCAACTCACTAAAGACAAAGCGTATTTGACCCACTCTGCCAACAGTTGGGAGTTTACCAAAAAGCACCTGCTCGATACCAAAAATGGCGAGTGGTTTCTGGGGGTCGATGCCACCGGCAAGGTGTTGGGCAACGATAAAATCAGCCCCTGGAAATGTCCATATCACAACGGGAGGGCCTGTATTGAGACAATGGAGCGAATTGGGAAGCTGATTGACTAAATTTCCCGGCTCAGGAGTGCAGCTTATACCCGCGACCCCCTCCCCGAAGGCAACGACTTGCGCGACCCACCCAACCGGGCAAGGGCTGATGGCGCGTAGCGCACATTTACACCCCTTCCCGATTGGGCTGCCGGGCTGACCTCGCGGCCTGTTTCCTGTCGCCCGAAGCCCGCCCCGGCGGTGTTAATTACAGCAAGAAGTAGCGTTTTGTTGGATTGGCGGACATGGAACAGTTCCATAACTACAGTACACGCAACAATACCCGCTTACGGGCCTCAGCACTTGTTTACAGTTTTCGCATTCATAAAAAAACTGACAGGCATCTGTTGGCATTGTCTCCACTTTTTTGTGTCCACAGATGGGGCAAGTAATTTCTGATTCTGTATTGATAATTTCCATTACGCTACAATTGTGTGTTTCACAACCTTATATCCAGTTGAATTGATTGCCTTTATGATGGCTTCAACCGTTGTCTGTTTACTATCAAACCCTACGATAGCACTCCCATTCTGGTAAGAAACCGTCAGTTCTTTTATACCTTTCAACTTACTGATTTCACTTTTTACATGGTGTTCGCAACCTGTGCAAGTCATTCCACTGATAGTAAATTGAATTTTCCGGATCTCGATTAATTGGCTAACTGTTATTTTATTTTCACTTTTGGGAAAAAACAAGTGGGCATAGCTCGGAAACGAAAGTAGTAAGAACGAAAATGATGTTACTACGGCCAAGAAATTTTTGGACTGCCAAAAAGAGACTTTTTTATGTTCATCGCAATTACAATCCACTTGCTTTTGCGGCTTCAATTTTTGATACCATGCCAAACTTAAAGTCAGTAACGTCGAACCAATAAAGTATGGTCTGGCTGGGTCAAGCCATAAAAAGTTTGAAGCAAGTCCACTGGCTCCCGCTAAAAATGCAAAAACGGGTAAAATACAGCAAAGAGACGATGTAAAGGCTGTAAGTACTCCCAAGCTCGGCAGGAAATTTATACGTTTCATATTGTTAACTCTGATTACTGTGACTTGAATGCTGAACTTTATCGCATTGATTTCATTGTGTTATTTTGAATGACCATAGTTCTGGGGCTGTAAGTACTGGCCTAAAGTGTCAGATAAGACACAATATATTGTGCAAAATTAGCCAGAAACTTCAAGGCCATACCAGATTGGCACGGCCTTAAAGCTTGACAGGGTCACTTACTTAGCCTTGCAACAAGCTGGCAATTCAGCCTTGGCCACTGCCTTGTCGTAGGGACATTCTGGCGTTCCAGCTTGGGTACAAGAGACCTTTGGGCAAGCCGGTGTACCTTCCAACGGACAGGTTTCGCTCCGACTGGTGAAACTACTCAGGCCATAGGCCATACCTCCTACCGTCAACATTGTAACGACCGAAACTAACATTACTCGCTTTAACATAACTGTTTGATTTAAAGTGAGCATCAAAGTTCCAATAGAGTACGGGGGTCTCCAACTGTTTATCAGATAAAATTTTTTGTAGGTGTTGCTCGACCTGTTGAGCTTGTTTCAAATGGTGAGGTAAGTACTTGAATGTTATTCTTTAAAATTAATCCGGTATTTTTCGCCAAACTCAGCCCAGATTTTATCTAAGGCCACTTGCAAACTGG
>JAJAYX010000093.1 GCA_026785985.1 Rudanella sp.
GCATCAAAGCGGGGTTACGTGCCTACCGCATCGGCCCCACCGGCGGTAATGGTACCGAACCTTTCGACTATTACGATAACGCCAAAAAGACCATCGACTTCTGCAAACGCATTGATGCGGCTGTGGGCGGGGGTGGCCACTGGGCCATTGACCTGCACACGCGCTTCGATACGACCGAGGGCGTAAAGATCTGCCGCGCCCTGGAAAGTCTGGAGCCGTATTTCGTGGAAGACATCATCCGCTCCGAAAACCCGGCTGTGTACAAAACCGTGCGGAGTATGACCACCGTACCCATTGCCGTGGGCGAACAATTCGGCGACCGCTGGGACTCAAACGAGCTGATTGAAAACCGGCTCATTGATTATACCCGCTTTACGCTGCCCAACACGGGTGGTATTTCAGAATTCAAAAAGCTGGCTTCTATGTGCGAGACGCACTACGTTGGCATGATTCCACACTTTACGGGTCCGCTGGCCGTAGCCGCGCTAGTCCACACGTTAGGTTCCAGCAGCCCCACGCGCTGCCTGATGGAACTGGCCGGGGGCGAACCCGAACGCCCGCCCTACTTCAACGAAGATTTAGTGAACTTCAAAAACGGCAAGCTCTACCTGAATCCCGAACCTGGCTTAGGCGTGAAGTTCGACCCAAAAAAAGCCACGTTCCTGATGGAAGTAACCGAAAACACCAAATACCCGCATCCAGTCCTGAAAAGTCCCGACGGGGCCATTCATAACTGGTAATTTTTACGGTTTATAGTTTCCCGTTTGTGGTTTTCAGTGGCGCGAAGCGGATCAATACCTCTGAAAAATCTTTAGTTGCACCTCACACCGAAGTAGTAGCTAACAATCCTTTCACTCCTAAATTTCTAAGTCATGAAAAAAACTGTATCACTACTCATTGTGCTGCTGTGGCTCGGTCAGGGTCATGGCTTTGGGCAGACCAATCGGATTACCGGCAACGTGACCGGGGCCGATAACCAGGGCCTGCCCGGCGTAAACGTGCTGGTGGGCGGCACCAGCGTTGGCACCACCACCGATGCCGAAGGGAAGTACACCATCAATGCACCCGGCAATGCGTCGCTAATTTTTTCGTACATCAGCTACCTCAGCCAGACCGTACCGGTCAATAACCGCTCCATCATTGATGTACGATTGGCAGAAGATGCTAAAGCCATTGATGAGGTAATTGTTACGGCCCTCGGCATCAAACGTGAATCCAAAACGCTCGGGTACGCCACGGCTACCGTCAATGCGGAACAGATCAATGTGAACAGAACGCCCAACTTCATGAGTGGCCTACAGGGCAAAATGGCGGGCGTAAACATCACCACGATGGGAACCGGACCCGCCGGAACCGCCAAAATCCGTATTCGCGGGCAATCGTCGTTTAGCGGTCAGAATAACCCGCTGATTGTGGTCAATGGCGTGCCGATAGACAACTCCAACTTCGCGCTGGGCGGTGATTTCGGGACGCGGGCATCCAACAGTTCCGACGGGGGCGACGGCCTGAGCAGTATCAACCCCGACGATATTGAGGAGATGACCGTGCTGAAAGGGGCCACCGCTGCGGCCCTCTACGGCTCCCGCGCTAAAGACGGCGTGGTCATGATTACCACGAAAAGCAAAGGCTCCGGCAAGGGGTATAGCGTGACCTACAACGCCAACTTCACGACCGATACCCCACTGGATTTTACCGATTTTCAGTACGAATACGGGCAGGGCGAAGGTGGCAAACGGCCCACTACGGCCAACCCTACGTCGGGCGTGTGGAGTTTTGGTGAGAAGTTTCAGCCCGGCATGACCCAGACGCTGTTCAACAACAAAACGTACCCCTACGAGCCGGTACGGAACCGGGTGAGGCAGTTTTACCGCGTCGGTACCAACTTTACCAACACCGTTACGGTGGCCAATAGCGGGGCCAATGGCGGTTTTAGCCTCTCGTTCGGCAACACCGACAACAAGGGCATTATGGAAAATAACACCTTCAACCGGAAGGTGATTAATCTGGGATTCACACAAAACATTACCAGCAAACTAACGGCCACGGGCAACATCAACTACTCGAAAGAAAATAACATCAATCCGCCCCAGTTGAACACCCAGGATTTATCGGTCTCGACGGTGATTTTTACCCTGGCCAACTCCATGCCATTCGAGGCTCTGCGCGAAAACCAGACCCAACCCAACGGCGATGAGTTTGTGTTTTCGCGGTTTCTGGTGCGCAACAACCCGTACTACTCCATGAGCCGCAAATTCGAGAAGGTTACCCGCGACCGGCTCTTTGGCAATGTGGCCCTGAAATACCAGTTTACACCCTGGCTGTATCTGATGGGCCGCCTGGCGCAGGATTCCTACGTGCGCAACCAGGATTACAACATTCCGAACGGCTACGCGCCTATTCCGCGTGCGCCGGTGGGGTTTGTCAATGGTTCTTACACTCAGGACGTGCGCCAAAATCTGGAGCGTAACCTCGATTTTATTCTGGGCATGAACAAAACCTTCGGTAAGATTGGGGTCGATGTTACCCTGGGCGGCAACAGCCGCTACGCCCGCAACGACTACAACAGCGTGACGGTACTGGATTTTGTGCAGCCGAGCCTGTACACCGTGGCCAACGGGCGCATTAAAAACCCCATTTACGCCCTGTCGGAAAAGAAAATCAATTCCCTGTATGGGGCGGCTACTATTTCCTACAAGGAGTTTCTGTTTCTGAACGCCACGGCCCGCAATGACTGGTTCTCGACGCTGGCCCCCGCCAACCGCAGCATCCTGTACCCCTCCGTAACGAGTAGTTTTGTGTTTTCGCAGGCCTTCGACAATCTGCCCGCCTGGCTGAGTTTCGGTAAACTCCGGGCCGCCTACGCCCAGGTGGGTTCCGACAACGTGGACCCGTATTCCAACGCCTTGTATTACGCCGTTGATATCAACTCATTCCCCAATCCGTCGGGGGCTTTGGTACCGGTGGGGGGCATAAATGCCACCGTGGTGCCGAACAAAAACCTGCGTCCCCTGCGCATTCAGGAAGCCGAAGTAGGGCTGGAACTGAAGCTGTTTCAGAACCGAATTGGTTTTGATTTTACCTACTACCACAAAACAACCGACGACCAGATTCTGGCCGCTCAGATTTCCGATGCCTCTTCCTACACCAGCAAGCTCATCAACGTGGGCCGGAGCCAGAATCAGGGACTGGAAATGCTGCTGACGTTTTCGCCGGTCAATACCAGCCGGTTTCGCTGGGACGTGAGCGCCAACGTATCGTATAACACCTCGAAAGTGTTGCGGCTGGGCCTGGCCGACAAAGACACTGTGATAACGGTTGGTGGGGGCGGGGGCCGGACGCTGAATCAGGTGGTGGGCCGAGAGATTGGGCAACTCTATACCTTCGTTTACCGGCGCGATGCGCAGGGCCAGCAGATATTCGACGCTAAAAGCGGGTTGCCCCTGCGTAACAACGTGCTGCAAAACGTAGGCAATGCACTGCCCCGCTATTTTGGCGGTATCACCAATACCTTCACCTACCGGGGCATTTCGCTCTCGACGCTGATTGATTTCAAGCTGGGCCACAAAATGATTGCCGGCCGCAACATCAACTACGTGCGGCACGGTCTCTCGAAGCGCACCCTGCCGGGCCGCGACGTGGGCTTTGTGATTGGCAATGGCGTGAACCCCAACGGCGAAATCAACAAAACCCAGGTAGCGGTGCAACCCTTCTACGAATCGATTAACCCGCTGGGTATCAACGAAGACTTTGTGTTCAACGCGGGTTTCTGGAAACTGCGGCAGATTGCGCTGGGCTACGACTTTACGAAGCTGCTGCCCAAAGGCTTTTTTGTGCGCGGCCTGACGCTGAACGCCGTGGCCAACAACGTGCTGATTATTAAGAAATGGACCGAAAATATGGACCCCGAAGAAGCCCTCAACTCGTCGGACAACGCCGTGGGACTTGATTTCTGGCCCGGCCTGCCGCCCACCCGCAGTGTAGGGTTCAACCTGAATGTGAAGTTTTAACTCAAACCGTAAACATCATGAAAACACTAACCAAACGAATCCTTATGCTCCTGCTCCCCCTGTGGGGGCTGGGGAGCTTGTCTGGCTGCGACGACGGCTTTACCGAACTCAACACCAACAAGGTTGACCCCACGTCGCTGTCTCCGTCGCTGGTGCTCAACAGGGCCATTATCAGCACCACCTACCTCGACGGGTTCGGTACGCTGGGGATGCTCACCTACCACTTCCCCATTGTGCAGCAGATTGTTACCCCCTACGGCAGCTCACTGTCGGGCGGCAACTACGATCAGGTCAATAACGGAAACACCCCGCTGGTATGGACCAATTTTTACCGCAAAGTGCTGAAACAGTTAAATCCTGTGCTGGAGCAAACCAAAGGCGATCACCTCCAGATAAACACCTACAACGCGGCCCGTATCTCCAAAGCCTACTGCTTCATGATTCTGACCGATACCTACGGCGATATTCCTTATACCGAAGCGGGGCAGGGTTTTACCACCGAAATCATCTCGCCCAAATACGATGCTCAGCAGGCTATCTACAAAGACATCCTGAAAGAACTCGACGAAGCCTCGGCCGCCCTGACCCCTACGC
>JAJAYX010000094.1 GCA_026785985.1 Rudanella sp.
GGGCTTCGACGAGTGGTTCGCGCGGGCGTGCTCGCGCGACGCGAAGAGGCGCTTCCAGACCCCGTCCGAGCTCGCGGATGGTCTCGACCGCGTTTTTGTGTTGCGTCAGGCCCATTGACCAGCAAATGATGATCTTCTTTTTGAACTTAATGGCATCTACCAATGCTTGCACCTCAATGAGCGACACCCCCGTTTGACCAACCAGATCACCTAACTCAAACTGACTCAGCGATTGCACAAATGAATCATAATCAGCCGTGTGTTCCGAAATAAATCCCTGATCCAGTACTTTGCCAGGATTTTTCTCTTCTTCGATTAGCAGCAGTTTACAAACCGCTTTGAGCAGGGCGAGGTCGGCGTTGATACGAATCTGGAGGTATAAATCTGTCAGCTTCTGGCCCCCAAACAGCACGTCACGTACCTTTTGTGGATGCTTGAACGCGAGCAAACCTGTTTCGACCAGAGGGTTTATGGCCACAATTTCGGCTCCTTCGCGCTTGGCTTCTTCCAAAACGGTCAGCATTCGGGGGGCATTGGTGCCGGGGTTTTGCCCCATGATAATGATTACATCGGCCTTCACAAAATCATCATACACAATTGACGCTTTACCCAGTCCAATGGTTTCGCCCAATGCCACACTGGTCGATTCGTGGCACATATTCGAGCAGTCGGGCAGGTTGTTGGTGCCATACATCCTGACGAATAACTGGTAGAGAAACGCCGTTTCGTTGGCTGTTCGGCCAGAGGTGTAGAAAATGGCTTCGTGGGACGACGAGACGGCTCTCAACTCATTGGCAATCAGATCAAAAGCACCGTCCCAGCTAATGGGTTCGTAATGCAGTTCATTGTCCGGTTTCCCCGCCCGGCGCACCACCAGCGGTTGGGTCAACCGGCCCTGCTGCCCCAACCAGAAGTCGGTTTTCTGGAGCAACTCGCCCACCGAATACCGTTGAAACAAAACGGGTGAGGCCGTGTGTTTAGTCATCACCTCGTCGGCAACGGCTTTGGCTCCGCTCTCGCAATATTCCGCAATTTTGGAGCGGCCGTGATCGGGGTCGGGCCAGGCGCAGGACGGGCAATCGTAGCCATCGGTTTGGTTCACCCTGGCCAACGCAGTCCAGCCGCGCCCCAAATCGGTGCCGTGCAACACATGTTCAACAGATTTCACCACTGCCGTAATCCCGGCAGCTTCAGTTTGTGGCTCGCGGATTTCGAGTTTGCCGGTTAGTTCTTCGGGAGCGTTCATGAAATAACTCGTTGAGGATTCGTGTATACATTAAACTGCTCGTTCCGCGCGAAGCCGATGAGCGTGATGTTGGCTTCGCGGGCCAGATCGACGGCCAAACTGGAGGGCGCACCCACGGCTACAATCAGCGAAATACCGGCCATCCAGGCTTTTTGTACCAACTCAAAACCGATGCGGCCACTCAGAAAAAGCCCATATTGACTCAAAGGGAGGCCTTCTTCCCAAAATGTGGCCCCAACTACTTTATCTAACGCATTATGGCGGCCAATGTCTTCGCGTACCCGACAAATTGTGCCATCAGCCAAAAGTAAGGCCGCAGCGTGAATGCCACCCGTGTGCGCAAAAGTGGGCTGAAATTGTCGTACCCGCTCCGAAAGTTCATGAATGACACTCGCTGAAACCGTGATATCAGCACTCAGCGGAACGGCTCCCTGTTGCCGAACGGCTTCAATACTTGTTTTGCCACACAACCCACAACTCGCAGATGCATAGCCAAATCGGTCGAGCAGCGACCAATCGAGAATGACCGTTGGGGCCAGTTCTACGCGGATTACGTTGCCTTCTTTTTGGGCATCCTGCACACAATGGCGGCACGACAGCACGTCGGCGCGTTCGCGAATTATTCCCTCAGCCAGCAAATACCCCAATGCCAGTTCAACGTCGTGACCGGGAGTCCGCATGGTTACGGCAAGGGTTCGCTGTTTGCGTTCGGATACCGGGCCATAGCCCAACCGAATTTCGAGCGGCTCTTCCACCGCCAGCAAATCGGGCCGCTCAGTCAACGCATTGGCCTGAAAACGAACAACAGATATTGGGGCAACAGTTGGCATCAATCTATTAACCAAATCCGATCGGTTTCGGCTCCCTGTTCGGTCCATTCCACCAAAACGCGCTGCGATTCGAGCGTGTTTACGCGCTTGCCCGTGTAGTCGGGCCGGATAGGCAAATCGCGGTTGTATCGCCGGTCGATCAACACCAGCAACTCCACCCGGCGGGGTCGCCCAAAGGCCGACATCGCATCGAGCGCGGCCCGAACCATGCGCCCGGTAGCCAGCACATCGTCGATCAAAATCACTTTTTTGTTTTCGATCAGGAACGGCACGTGGGTGGTGTTGGGGCGCAGGGGCGAATCGCGCCGACGGAAATCGTCGCGGTAGAACGTGGCATCTAAATAACCCAGCGGCACACCCGTGTCGGGGGTGGTGCGGTTGGGGCGGTCCGGCGATCCGGTGCGGTTCAGTTCGCGGGCCACGCGCTCGGCAAAATAGATACCCCGTGGTTGCATCCCCAACAGAACGGTGTCCGTAAAATCCTGGTGGCGTTCGATCAACTCCTGGCACAGGCGGCTAATAACAATTTCGAGCAGCGGGCTACTCAGGATAAGGCGTTTCATAGGGTAAAGGTCGGAAGGGAACGGGCAAAAGTCAAAACAGGTCGATCACATTCTCCGGTTTACGAAACTCAAACTTACTTATCGATAAGTTATTTGAAAATCAATCTATTAACCCCATCTATCATTATCAATATGTAGTTTTAATAGTCTATAAGAATTATCAATTTGTGCCTATTTTCTACTTTTTATTTAGTTGGTAATAAAATATTTACATTTTTTCTTGACATACTGTTATCTATCAATTATTATTGCTTCGCGTTTCATCAAAAACGCATAAAAATCATGACAAAATACCAACGTTTAAACCAGAGTGAGTAGGCCGATGATATTGAGCCACCCGCGCCGATTCAAACTGAGCCACCTGTGGATAAGTAGGTGAAGAGACGTAAAGGTAGTTACGACAGGGATTTTTCTTCCCCCTTTCGGTCCGCAGATGCGGCTCTTTTCCGCATCGACTCCCCTTTTAACTCGATCCGATGCGCCTGATGAACCAGTCGATCTAATAACGCATCGGCCAGCGTAGCATCGGCCAGATAATCATGCCACGCACTCACGGGCAATTGGGAGGTGATGATCGTACTGCTCCGACCATGCCGATCTTCGATCAACTGTAGCAACACCAGGCGTTCCGACAGCGAAAGAGCCTGTAAACCCCAGTCATCTAAAATCAGCAGATGCTGTTTTTCCAGCCGGGCCATCTCTTTCAGATACGAACCGTCGGCCTGAGCCAGATGCAGTTTTTGGAACAGTTTGGACAAGGAGAAGTAGGCAACCGCGACGGCGGCCCGGCCGCAGCCCCTGATGACAGGCTTGATGACCCAATGCACTGGCCAAAAAACTCTTCCCGCAGCCCGTGGCTCCTGTAATAAGGATATTCTCCCCCCGCTCGATGAACGACAGGTCGGCCAACCGCAAGACCTGATTCTTATCCAGGTTACGAGCCGGTAGATAGGCGATTTCTTCGATAGCTGCCTGATAACGGAAACGAGCGTCGCGTACCGACCGCTGGGTTTTGCGATGCTGCCGATGAGCCTGTTCGGACTCGATGAGTTGAGCCACTACCTGATCGGCAGTCGGATGCTGGTCGAGGGGCA
>JAJAYX010000095.1 GCA_026785985.1 Rudanella sp.
ACTAAACCCTCTCTGCATCATAAAAACTTATACCCTGCTCGCGTTACTGTGCCTGATGGCCACACCCGCGTGGGCTACGCATTTTTTGGGCGGTCAAATTCAGGCTAAAAACTTAAGCGGCAACACCTACGAAATTACGGTTGTGCTGTATATGGATGAAGCCAACGGCAAAGTGGCTGCCGACCAAACCAGCACTATTCCGGTCTGCCTCGGCGATGGAATGACTGTCAATGCTGTTCGGGCCGCTCGAATCATAATTGGACAAAACATTTCGGTGAACAACTATCGGTTTACCTATACTTACCCGGCACCGGGCGTTTACCTGATTACGATGAGTCTGGAAAACCGAACGTCGATGACCAACCTGAGTCAGGCGGTTGAGAGTCGATTTGCCCTGTCAACGTCGATTCAAACCAGGGGCAATCTGAAAAACGCAAGCCCAATTTTTGAACCCACTCCCGATCTTTGGCAGGTGGGTACCAATCAGCGCACTACCCTGAGTTTCCGGGCTACCGATGCCGAAGGCGACAGTCTTACCTACGCGCTCGTTCGTCCGCTAACCAACTCAAGCTCGACTGCCTGCGCTACACCCTCGGTCGTTGGCCAATATATTTTCCCCAACGACGTATCGAAAAAAGGCACCTACAAACTAAACGCCCGCACCGGCGAGTTGGTTTGGGATGCACCCACAACAGCGGGACAATATTCAACCGCAATACTAATTCGGGAGTGGCGAGCCGGAGCCTTGATTAGCGAATCCTACGTGGAAACGGTGATTCGGGTGCAGGACAAAGCCGGAACCCCTTCTGCCATTCCCCCCCACGAACCAGCCGCCGAAGTGGGCATTATTACCGGAACCGATCTGGAAGCCGACAATGTCCTCCTGCTGACCGTTTCGCCCAACCCGGTTCAAAGCCAGTTTGTGGCCCGGCTTCGTTCCGGCAAAGCCACCACTGCCCGCTTGCAACTCCTTAATGTATCAGGCCAGATCATAATCGAAAAATCCCTGCCTCACCCCAGTACCGATCACGAAACTACCTTTTCAACGGACAATCTTCCTCCTGGTTTATATGTCCTGAAAGCCGAGGTGGGTGGGTTGGTTCTGAGTCAAAAGGTTATTAAACAGTGACATTCCACCCCAACCTAACAACCCTGCCCCATGGGGAGGGGCTTTTCTCAAATAAACGGCACAACCGACTCTAACCCCATTCCCCGCGAGCCTTTGATGAGGATGTGCGTGTCCTGCATCGGGTTGTCGGCAATCCAGTTGTGGAGCGAAAACTTGTCGGGGAAATAGTAGGCTTGGGGCAGGTAGTCGAGGGCGAATTTCATGTCTTTTCCGGCCAGAATCACCACGTCAAAGTTGCCCTGGGCAATCAGTTGACCCAAAGCCGCGTGTTCGGCGGGCGATTCGTCGCCAAGCTCATACATATCGCCGAGGATCACCATTTTGCGTTGGGCGGGTTGCTTCATAAACTGCCACAAAGCCGCTGCCATTGAGCTGGGGTTGGCATTATAGGCATCCAGCAAGACCGTGTTAGTGCCTTTGGCCAGCATCTGCGAGCGGTTATTGGTCGGGTTATAGTTGGCAATGGCGTGGTTGGCTTCGTCGGGCGAAACCCCGAAATGGTCACCAATGGCTAATGCAGCTGCCATGTTCAGGAAGTTGTATCGCCCCGGCAAGTGGGTGGTGATTTCGTGACCTTCCGCAGCGTGATAAACAACTACGGGCGACTCCAGAATCAACTTAGGGGTTGCGTTGTCTAAGTAAAAAACGACCGGCCCGAAGCCTTCACGCTCCCGGTACATATCCATCAGCACCGGGTCACTGGCGTTCACAAATACGGTTCCGCCCGATGAAGCCAGAAAATCAAACAACTCGCCCTTGCCTTTTCGCACACCTGCAATGCCGCCAAAGCCTTCGAGGTGTGCTTTGCCGATGTTGGTAATCAGGCCGTGGGTGGGCTGGCAAATGCTGCTCAGGAGCGCGATTTCTTCCTGATGATTGGCGCCCATTTCGACCACCGCCAGTTCATGCTGCTCGTTCAGCGACAAGACTGTGAGTGGCACCCCAATGTGATTATTGAGGTTTCCCCACGTCGCATAGAGCGCGTATTTTTTACTCAATACGCTGGAAATTAGTTCTTTGGTGGTCGTTTTTCCGTTCGAGCCCGTCAGGCCAACCACCGGGATGTTGAGCGTTTGACGGTGATGCCGGGCCAGATCCTGCAAGGCTGTCAGCGCATCGGGCACCAGCAAACAACGCTCATTTTGTTTGGCCACGGCGGGGTCGTCAACAAGGCAATAGCGGGCACCTTTGGCGAGGGCTTCAACCGCAAAATGGTTCGCATTGAACGATGACCCTTTGAGAGCCACAAACAAACAGTCGGGCGTAATCTGGCGCGTATCGGTGGAGACACCGGAACATTCCAGAAATTTTTCGTACAAGTTGGGTATTGCTATCATGGTTGTAGATTAATTCGAGGTCGTTGGACGTTGTAAATGGGACATTGACTATTGGATGCTGAACTTACGACCGCACGGGCGGGCCCGTTTTGACTTACAACTTACGACTTACGACTGTCATCTTTTTCTTGCCCCTGCTTTCGCTGGCGCAAAGATATTCGTTTCGATATGACCAACGACCATCGGCAATGGTTTCGGGGAAAACGTTGCCCAATGCGTTTGCCGGCGGCCTGAACTCCTGTCAGTTTTCGATGGTGCGACTCAACGATGATACCCGCGACGATTTGGTGGTGTTCGACCGGACAACCTCAAAAATAAGCACGTTTCTGGCCCAAACCGATGGCAGTTTCCGCTACGATCCCACCTACGAAACGGCTTTCCCGGCTACATACAACTGGCTCCTGATGGTTGATTATGATGCCGACGGCAAACGGGATGTGTTCACGGCGGGGGTTGCCGGGATGCGGGTGTATCGAAATACCTCGACCACAGGCAAAGTCAGTTTCCAACTTGTGGCCAACCCTCTTCAGGTAGAAGGGTTCAGTGGTCGCCAACCGCTTTATGCTGGCCCGGTTGATTTGCCCGCCATTACTGACCTCGATAATGATGGCGATTTAGACATCATTGCCGCCGAGGTTTTTGGCCGAAATCCTATTTATTATCAGAACCTGAGCCGCGATAAAAACCCAGGAGTATCCACGCCGGGCCTTGATTTTAAGCGTAATGGCGATTGTTGGGGGAATTTCTTTATTAATGACTGTCAGGATTTTACGTTCGGTGTTAACTGTCAAACTGGCGGTCGAATCGCCACTCCAACGTCAACAGCCGGACAAGCACGACCTGTTCATTCAGGCATTACATTGACCATTACGGATACCGATGGCGACAATCGAAAAGACATTCTGATTGGTCACGTTGGGTGCCTGAACGCTACCCGCCTTCGGAATGTCGCGACAAACGATGAAAAGGCCAATTTTGTGGCGGCTGACAATGACTTTCCGGCCACTAATCCCATCAACTTTCCCTCGTTTCCGGCCTTGTTCGTGGAAGACATCGACGGGGATGGAAAGCGGGATTTGCTGGCTTCGACCAATAACGGAACCAACGATGGGGGGCTGACCGATTTCCGGGCCTCGAACTGGTTTTATCGTAATGCTGGCACTACTGAGAAACCGGACTACCAATTGGTGCAGAAAAACTTTTTGCAGGATGGCATGATCGACCTCGGCGAGAGCGCGGCTCCAACCCTTGCCGATATGGATGGCGATGGAGATGCCGATATGCTCGTGGGCTATGCCGGTATGCTGACTGACAAAGGCACCCGCGCCAGTTTGTGGTATTTCGAGAATAAAGGCACGGTCAACGATCCCGCTTTTGACCTCATTACCACTGATTATCTGGGCCTTGCCCAATCGGTGATGCTCACATACACTCAACCGCAACTGGTGGATATGGATGGTGACAAATCGCCCGACCTTGTTCTGATGGGCCGGGTTGGTCGTGGGGTACAGCTTCGGGTATTCTATAATCAGGCAGCGCGTGGGTCGATGGCCCGGTTCAATGCGGGCGATGCCAAAACCATAACCCTGCCCGGCGATTTCGGGGCGGGTGAATTGCCGACGTTTGTCGATGTGGATCGGGATGGCATCATGGATGTACTGGTGGGCAAGCAAATCGGTTCTGTGGAGTATTTGCGGAACACCGGAACCAATGGCAACCCTGTTTTTACTTTGCAAAATTCAGCCTTTGGGGGGTTCAAGCCCAATAATCTGACCCGCGCCCGTTCGTTAGCCGTGGCCGACCTCAACGGTGACCAACGCCCCGAACTGATTGTTGCCTCATCGGATGGAAAATTGTTGCTCTACCGCTTTCCCGATCAGCCCGACCAACCCTCGGTGCTGCTCGATTCGCTGAAAAGTTTGTCCTATCCCGGAACGGGTTTGCTCATTTCTGCCGCTGACCTCGACGGCGATCAACTGCCCGATCTGGTGGTCGGTTCGATGGCGGGCGGGCTTCAGTTTCTCAAGAATACCTCCGAAAAAGTGGTCATCACGGCCACCGAACCCGACGAATCCAGCACACCCTGGGCCTACCCCAACCCCACGGATCGGTTCGTAACGGTTCGCCCGCCCCACGACGGTCAGGCCGAACTTGTGAATCTGAGTGGTCAGGTTGTTCGGACGGGTGTCTGGGTTCGCGCCCACAACGAAACCACCCTCGATTTGAGCAGTTTAGACGATGTCACTTACCTGATTCGCCTACTTAGCTCCGACAAACCGGCACGGGTGCAGAAAGTGGTGTTGTGGAAATAAGGGGGGTGTTTGGAATTTCAGGTAC
>JAJAYX010000096.1 GCA_026785985.1 Rudanella sp.
CCGTTGCGGATGTCAACCGCATACAGATTGTCGATGCCCGACTGGGGCGAGTTATACAACACATAATTACCCCATTGTTGCGGGTGGCTGATGTTGCGGTTGAGGTTGGGCAGCAAATCGGTTCGTTGGCCGGTTGTCGCGTCGATGCGCTGAATCGTTTTTTTGCCATCATTCAGGGCCACGGCAACAATGCTCTTGCTGTCCTCAGACCAGCGCGGGTGCAGGTAAAAATCGCCGAATGGGTTAGGTAACGTTTGCTTCACGTTGCCCGTTTCGGCATCCAGCACCAGCAGGCGGGTTTTATAATCGGTTGTGTTTTCGACCACCACCAAACTGAACCCATCGGGCGAGAGAGCCACGGCACTGTAGCGCGTTTCGGAGGTCAGGCGGGTTTGGTGGCCGGTTGTGAGGTCGAGCGACCGAATCTCTGACCAGACTTTTTGTGTCCAGCGTGGGTGAGACCGAAATTCAACCCAAACGGCTCGTCCGGCATTCACCGACAGCATGTCAGAGTCGTTGAACAAGCCCTGCACAAATACCTTTTTTTCGGTCCCATTTCGCCGGAGCAACACCAACTGGCTAATATCGCCAAGCCCACTTTTCACCGCCAGCAACGTGCTGTCCGACACGTATTGTGGATACTGATAATTGGTAAAAACGCCTTTCTCATGCTGGACAGGTAGCGCGGTAGCCGACGTTAGTTTCAGTCCCTCGGCTTGTTTTGACCAGGTTTCGGCCAGGTCATTCACTGTCCGTTTATACACATTATCCACGCGCATTCCGGTCACTTTTTTCACACTGCCGGAGAACGAAAAGGGCCACGGAAAGCGGTGATAATAATTGTTCAGCACGCGGCTCCACCCGTTGGCACCGCTTTCGCGCCGGAGGTTGGTGGTCATCAGATAACCAAGCACATAATGGTTTGGAACATTGTCGCGGAAAGACCCCGCCACCGATTTGTTATAACTAAACCGTCGGTCCGCCAGCACATTGGCCCGGTAGCCCATATCGAAGTTTGGGATTCGCCCGCGCCCGGTTTGGCTCAACACCGTCTCGGTTCCCACGGCATCACCCTCCAAAAACCAGTCGGGAACACCCTGTGTGGCCAACAGCAGGGCGTTGTAGCCAAACAAGGTATAGGCCACTTTTCCGAAACCCTGCAACGCCTTCTCATACTGCACCACGTGTCGGTATTCATGTACCGACAGCAAATCAAGCCAGTCGTAGGTGCCGAGCAGGAAGGGGTCTTGCGGGGGTGTCGTAAAAAACTCTGACCGCCGGGGTGTGAGCGTCACAAAACCGTTGCTGATGGCCGTTTGGTTTTGCAGCAGCAGTGACAAGCGCCGGGGTTTGCGGCCCAGCGTCGCGCTCACGGGTTCATAGAGACCTTCCAGTTTATGGGCCGTGCGTTGGGCACGAGGGCCGAATCCTTCGGGATACAGCACCGAAAAGTGGGGCGTTCTAATTCGATACCAGCGCAGGTTCGCCGGGTTCTGGTCGAGAATAGGGAGGGTCTGGGCAGTGGCCGAAAGCAGCGGCAACGCGGCCAGCAACGACAGGAAGCGGGTTCTCAGGGACATAGGCCACTAAGTAACGAAGAAAACCGATTGGGCGGATACGAACTGTAGGAGAAACCTGATTCTGATCAGCTCCTATTCATTGCCGTTCACATATAATTTAATCTGTAGGGTAATAGAATATAAAACTTTTTGTTTAACTTTATAAATAAAATCAAATTAAATCACTTTATAAGACAAATTTTTTACTTTTTGCACCATGTCTACTTCCTCTACCCGGCTGTTGTTGCTTTGGGCTTATGCCATTATGATTTGCCTGCCTGCCTGCGCAACGGCCCAGACAGAGCCACAAAAAGCTTCAAACTACTGTTCCGTAACCTATGTCAACGGCTGCACCGGGAACAACGGCCTGTCGTCAGTACAGATTAATGACGTGGCTATGAGCCAGAATTCGGGCTGTTCGGTCAGCGGTTACGGACAGTTTACGGCTACCTCGGCCAGACTCACCCCCGGGCAAGCGAACACCTTCGCCATCACCCTCCTCGACCCAACCCGCCCCCACGGCATCACCATCTGGGCCGACCTGAACCGCAATTTCAGCATCGACCTTGGCGAAGACCTGTACCTGAGCAACGGCCCCCTCACCGGTCCCATTTCGGGAACGTTTACCATTCCAGCCGGAACAGCGAGCGGCCCATTACGGATACGAGTGTTATCGGCTTACAGCACCATGCCGTTTTGGCCCTGTAGCACCAACAATGGGTCACCCATTATTTATGAAGCCGGCGAAACCGAAGAT
Source organism: Rudanella sp. (assembly GCA_026785985.1). Classification (GTDB taxonomy): domain Bacteria; phylum Bacteroidota; class Bacteroidia; order Cytophagales; family Spirosomataceae; genus Rudanella. Next base: position 2,317 of record JAJAYX010000096.1, read on the forward strand.
TATACTGTTTATGTGCAGGGGCCAATAACCGGCCTGATTACCACCAATATTACCGGTAATTATGCACAATTAAACTGGAACAGCCTCGGCCCGGGGATTACCTACGATGTGCAATGGCGGCAACAGGGTACGGCCACCTGGAGTACAGGCAACGCTTCTACCAATTCTTTCCAGCCTTATCTGCAACTAAATACGGCCTACGAATGGCAGGTACGGGAAACAGGTACGCAGCCTTTTTCAGGCCCGGTTAGTTTTACTACACTCTGTACGGCACCGACCTATACATCCGTAACCCCCTATCGAGCCGTAGCCATATTGAACTGGAACTCTTCGTATAACACCAGCTACACCCTTCAATGGCGGGTGGCAGGCACTACCGACTGGACAACCATCTCCCCCAGTTTAAGCTATTCGTATTCGCTAACGGGGCTTACGCCTAGTACTCCCTATGAATGGCAGGTGAAAGCCAACTGTTCGGCTTCAGTTAGTTCGACTTTTACACCCGGTCAATCCTTCACGACGCTTTCCTGTCAGACACCTGCTAATCCCAGTGCTTATAATTTACTCTCCAATTCAGCCTATTTGTCCTGGTCTGCCCCTACTGATCCGGGTAGAACTTTCCGATTACAGTATCGGCCTGTTACGAATCCAGCCTGGCAAACCGTTGAAAACCTTACAACCTCGAGTTACTCCCTAACGGGCTTAACCCCAAACACGCCTTACGAATGGCAGGTACAAAGCGTGTGTTCACCCACCGAGAGTACAAGTTATACGCCCGGACCAGTCTTTACGCCCATATGCCCGGTTCCTCATCAACCTTCTGGTAACCCTACGGCCACAGGAGCTTCGTTTTCCTGGCGAATAAACCCCGCTGAAACAATCAACTCGTTCTATTTTCAATACCGGCAAGCAGGAGCCTCCGACTGGACTACGATCAGTAATCTAACTCCCGCTGCGTATAGTTCATATCGCTCCTACGCCCTAACCGGGCTTTCCAGAAACACGGCTTATGAATGGCGTGTCCTGACAAATTGTGCGTTGGGCACACAGTCTGATTATACGGCCATTCGCAGCTTTACAACCGTCTGTTCCCCTGTTTATTCGGCTTATATAGACCCCGTATCATCTACATCCACCCGTTTGATTTGGAGTGCGCAGGTCGATGCCGATACCCGCTTCGAGATTCGCTGGCGACCAACGGGCGCACCTGACTGGACGACCATCAGCAACCTGACCATTACGCAAAATCAGGGAAGCTATCTTCTGACGGGCCTGACCACAAATACGCTCTATGAATTGCAAATCCGAACGGTCTGCTCACCCACCGAAAGTTCATCATTTGCCATCGGAGGAGCGTTTACGCCCCGGTGTCCGGTTCCATTCGTATATACCTGGCAAAGCGGTGTCCCCAGAGTTACGTCTGCCACCATAACCTGGTATCAGACATTCCCTGTTGCCCAATACGAAGTTTATTATCGGCCCATAGGTTCAGC
>JAJAYX010000097.1 GCA_026785985.1 Rudanella sp.
GCATACGACTCTAAGACTACTTCCGGTAAAAATATGTGCGATAGAGAGTGGCGAAACCATAAGAACTACATATTGGTACTTCTAAGCAAAAGTAACAATAAGCGCAACAAATTAAACCTAACCCATGCTTCTGACTCTTTAATCGACTATACCGATTCAATACGAAACTCTTTAGAAAAAGTAAGTAATCAAGAAATCGATGATTTATTTAAAATTGTATCATATCTTGTTACTGGGGTCAACTAACAGTTTCAAATAAAATGCACATCCACTGCATTCCTTCCCCCGACCTTTGAGCCGAAAACCAACCGCTCTACCGTCCCATGTCCGGCATCCTGTCCTGTTTTGAAAACCTCACCCTTACCAACGATCAACACGATGCGGCCCTCCAGATTGAGCAGTTTCTGGGCAGCGAAGAGCCGGTCTTTATCCTGAAAGGCTACGCCGGAACGGGCAAAACCACTTTATTATCAGGCATTTGCCAGTACGTGGATAGTTTGCAGCGCGGGGTATTGATGATGGCTCCGACGGGCCGGGCGGCCAAGGTGATGGCTGAGAAAAGTAAGCTGCCAGCCACCACCATTCACAAAAGCATTTATAGCTTTCATAACCTCGATACGGTTGAAGCAGTAAGCGAAGAAGAGGAAGGTGAGGAAACGTTTCAGTTCATTTATACACTCCGTAACGATGCCGATATAGTCAGTCAGGTGTTTATCATAGACGAAGCCTCGATGGTGTCGGATGCTTATTCCGAAAGCGAATTCTTCCGATTTGGTTCTGGTCAGGTTCTGAAAGACCTGTTGCAGTTTTCTAAAGCGGGGCAGACCAACGTCCGAACCCAACTCATCTTTGTGGGCGACCCGGCGCAGTTGCCGCCCGTCGGTATGAACGATTCGCCCGCGCTGGATGCCGACTATTTGGTCAATACGTACAACCTGACCGCCCGCGTAGCCGAACTGCAACAGGTAGTACGGCAGGGTGAGCAAAGTGGCATTCTGGAAGTGGCGACTCGGTTACGGTACTGCATAATGGCCAAACGGTTCAATCACTTTGCCATTACACCCAATAATACCGACATTCAAACGCTGACTTGGTCTGAGTTCATGCCCGCTTATCAGCAGGCTCATGCAAGTAAAATTGTTATTTGCTATAAAAACAAAACGGCTAAAGACCTGAGCGAACGTATTCGGGCAGATCGGTTTGGCCCGGATGCTCCCTCCCTGAAAAAAGGGGATTTGATTGTGGTGGGCATGAATAATTTCCGGCTGGGCGTAATGAACGGCACTTTCGGGATGATTATGGAGGTGAAAGAGCAGGTTATTGAGCGGAAGTATTCCATCACCCGGAAGAGCGGCCCTGTTGCGGGTGTTTTGCGGTGGCTACACGTTGAGGTCATGTTTCGGGGCGATGATAATCAGCCATTCACAGTTGAGACATGGGTGTTGGAGAACTTCCTGCTGTCGGATGGCTCCCGGCTCGATTCCGTTGAGAATCAGGCGTTGTACGTCGATTTTGTCATTCGCTATCGTACTGATAAAGGGCAGACAAAAGGCATTACCAAAACGCCTGAGTTTAAGGAATCTCTGCGAAACGACCCGTTTTTCAATGCGCTGATGGTCAAATACGGATACGCTGTAACCGGCCATAAAGCACAGGGCAGCGAGTGGGCGAATGTGCTGGTGTGTTTTGATTATTCCAAAAAACCCGACAACAATCCATATGAAGACGAACAGTCGGAAAAAGAACTGACGAACAAGCAGTTTTACCAATGGGCATATACCGCCATTACCCGCAGTAGCGGGCAGTTGCTGGCCCTGAATCCTCCCCGGTTTTCTGTGTTCTCCAAACTATCGTGGATCGACACGGTACTTGTCAATGAATTCATGGCCTCACAGGGCGTTGAAACGACTACTCTTGCCTGGACCACCGAACACGACCAATGGTTGGACCAACTGGGGGCGGGTCAGCGGGCGATTCCGGTGCAACAGAAACTTATAGAGTTTCGGCACCGCCTTCAATCGGCGGGTATTCAGGTTCAGACTATCACGCAAAAGCCGTATCAGGAACACCTGGTACTTGAACAGGCTGGTAAAACGGTACGGATTGTTCTGCACTTTGGCGGGAAAGACAATTTCAAATCACATCAGGTGTTAAGCGGTGATATGCAACTTAGCGAGGCTGTTGCCCGCTCCCTCAACCAGCCCCTTTCTATTACGGTTGAGCGAAATGTAACAATTTTAACAGAGAGTACGTCAGTGGCGTATACCCCTGCATCCACCCAACCGCAACTGGCTATTTTGTGGGAGAGAGTAAGCCAATATGCCGAAAGTAGATCAATCAGTATTACCGACATCTCGCCTATGCAATACCGGGAGCGGTACACATTCTGCCGTGATGAAGAAACCGCCGTTCTTGATTTTGTCTATAGCGATCAGGGATTTTTCAAAGAAATCCGTCCTTTGGCAAGCCAATGCCGGGGGCAACAATTGTTGACCGATCTTCAGCAACTAATTCCTTTTCTGAAAGCCTGATATGCCAACCGCCAAAGACATTACCACTTTTCGCAAAGCTGGTCAGCTTACCGAAGCCTTCGACCTGGCAACGGAACTACTCAGTGCCGAGCCAGATAACATCTGGATCAAACGGGCGATGGGCTGGGTGCGGTATGAGCGGCTGAAAGTAGTAGCGAAAAATGGCTCGCCCGATGCGTTTCTGGCGGAGTGGTCTGCGTTGTCGGCACTCGTAGCCAACAACCCGGCCGATGAAACCATGCTGACTAACCAGGCCATTTGGCAGGCGGTTAGCCACTTGTTCGCGCTGAGTGAGTCAGGCAAAGTAGCTGAGGTGCTGAACACCGTGTTCGCATCGGTGCAGCAATGGCCGGTGGTGCGGCCCTCGGATTTGTATTCGGCCCTGTTGAAGGCGTTTCTGAAAGCTGGAAAAACGTGGGCGGGTTTGGGCAATTTTCTGACATGGTGGCAGTTGGGCAATCTTCGCTCCGAAGATTATCTGTCGAGCCTGACGAATGAGGGAAAGAAGCTGATGTCGCTTGCCGAACAGGCATACATTGCCTACGCCAAACACGTGTTGTTGCACCCCACCCCTGAAACCATTCGGGCGTTGATTGCCGATCTGGAGGTATTACACACCCAGCACCCGGAATACCAATACCCGCCTTATTATCAGGCCAAATTGCTGGTTGCTACGGGGTCAAAAGAGGAAGCAATGACCGCTTTGTTGCCCTTTGCCCGGCGCAGGCAAAGCGAGTTCTGGCTATGGGATTTATTGGCCGAACTGTACGACGACGAACCCGAAAAAGCCATCGCTTGTCTGTGCAGGGCGGTTAGTTGCCGTTCCGAAGAAAAATTTCTGGTCAAGGCGCGGGTCAATCTGGCACGAAAACTGAATGCTGCCGGGCAGTTGAACGAAGCTCTGACCGAATTGACCTTGGCCATTAAAGCCCGGCAAGCGGAAGGATGGCGAGTGGCCGAAAACCTAACTGCGGGCGTTGATAAGCTGACCAAAAAAAGAGCAAACCTGCTTGCTGACAACAAACCGTTGTATCGTCGGTATTACCCCATGACCGAAGATTTGCTGTACGGCGATATGCCCGAACAAATTGGTGTGATTACCTTCCTGAACACCGAGAAGAAGGTAGCTCATTTTATGGTTAACAAAGCCATAACGGGCCATTTCAACTACGACCGGATTATGGCTCGCGCCCAACCGGGTGATGCCGTAGCCCTGCGGCTGGAAGAACGAATGGGCAAAGACGGAAAATTCTGGATACCACTGTCAATCAAACCGACCTCACAAGTCC
>JAJAYX010000098.1 GCA_026785985.1 Rudanella sp.
GTCTGTTGGCTCACCCGTTGCACAAGCCGGAACAGGGGGTCGGGGGGGAGATATTGTTGCTGTACCGGAACCATCATGGTGCCGTAGCTGAAGGCCGTTTGTTTGCCACCAACCGTGGTTTTGTAGGGTGTGAAGGCGGTTTGCACGATGGCCCCACCCTGTTGCAACCCATAAACCGCTTTATGGATGTTGTAATCCGTGGCAGGCAGAGCATAGGCGTATTGGCTTTGGGCGACCGGTGCCGGTGAACGAGTTAAGGGCGTTGACACAGCCGCGCCAAGACCCGGTATCATTTTGAGTTCGGCGTGGGGCATGTTAAACGCATGAGCCACCGACCAGGCCGAAGCATCATAAAACAGGCTGTCGGTGAAGGTAATTTCTTTCTCGAAAAATGAGCGAACCATCAGGCGGGCCGGTTGGTCGGTAGGCACAATAAAGGCCGCGCCCTTCTGGAACGTGCGGTTTTCAATGGTCTGATCACCAGTCAGTTCATAAAAAATAATGTTGTGTTGGGCCATCATGGTGGCCATCGCCTGGGTGCGGGTACGGTCGGCGGCATCGCCAAAAATGTAGGCTTTCACGGGGTTGGCTTTGGCTTCGGCACTCTGAATGCGATAGAACTCCTGCCGGTAGGCAATCAGGTTGTTGCGTTCGATCATGGCCCCTTTCAGGGTAATAAGACCCGCCGTAACGTGGTTGCGAATCGTGAAGGCAAACGTAATCGGGATGGTCGTGGTCTCCTGCAAATGCCCCCTTGAACTGGCCTGCTCGAACAGGAAACCAATGCCGCCGTAGAAATTGACATAGTCGGAGCCGTAGCCCGGATACAATTTGTCAAACCGTTCTTTAGTGAAATACAACGACTGCAACTGGTCGAAAGCACCGGCAAAATATCCTGCAAATTTGGGATAGAGGCCGTTATAGAGCGCGTTCGGCACAATCGGGTTGTTGCTCGAACTCTTGCCGGGGTCAAAATAAAACGTCTGGTTGGTGCCCATCTCGTGGTGGTCGGTCACCACATAGGGTTGCCACTCGTGGAAGAACTTGAGCCGGGCCTGGCTTTCGGGGTGAATCGCCACAAACCAGTCGCGGTTGAGGTCGAACCAATAGTGATTCATGCGGCCACCGGGCCACACCTCGTTGTGTTCGCGGTCGATGGGGTCGGCCACAAAGGGGGTTCCCTTGTGCATGTTGGCCCAGTTGGTATGGCGTTCGCGGCCGTCGGGGTTCAGGCAGGGGTCCACAAACACCACCATCTCGTTGAGCCACTGCTGGGTTTCGGCACTCTCAGAAGCGGTCAGGAAGTAGGCTGTCAGAATGGCGGCTTCCATAGTGGAAGGTTCGTTGCCGTGGACGTTATAGCCCAACTGAACAATCAGCGGCACTTTTTCGCCCACGGTTTGCGTAGCCTGTTGCCGGTGTAGTTTTTTGATGGTCTCCAACCGGGCGTGGTTGACCGGGTTCGTAATGGTGAGCATCACCAGCGGGCGGTACTCATAGGTTTGCCCGAAGGTCTGCATCGTTACCCGGTCAGAGAGCCGGTCGAGTTCGCGAAAATAACTCACCATCTGATCGTGACGAGTGTGGTGGGTGCCCATCGGGTAGCCCAGAAACTGCTCCGGCGTGGGAATCTGAGCGTTGAACGGGCCATTTTGAGTAGGAAAATAGTAGCCTGTTGATTGAGCCAGCCCGGTATAGGCTATTCCTGTGTACCCAAAAAAGAGGACGATAAACCGTAGAAATTGAGTCATAAACGAGTCAGTGAATATGTGTTTTCCACAAACCTAATCGCTGTATACCCTATAAACAAATCGGGCTGATTTCCACAAAGCAAATGCCTGTGAAAATCAGCCCATTTCGGGTTACTGCATTGAAACCTACATGGCCAGTTTCTCGGCCACGATCCCTTCCAGGTAGTCCCGGATAGGGGCAATTTTGATCTTGTTCATCACATCTTCAGCAAAAGCATACATTAGCAGGGTTTGGGCCTGCTCCTTCGGAATGCCCCGCGACCGCATATAAAACAAAGCTTCGTCGTTGAGTTGGCCCGTAGTTGTGCCGTGCGAACACTTTACATCGTCGGCATAAATCTCCAACTGTGGTTTGGTGTTCATGGTCGCGTCGGGGGAGCGAACCACATTTTTGCACGACTGATAGGCGTTGGTCTTCTGAGCGTCGGGCCGAACGTAGATTTTACCATTGAAAACCCCTGTCGCACGATCTTCGAGAATACCCTTATACAACTCGTTGCTATAGGAGTTTGGCTTGGCGTGATCAACAAGTGTGTGGTTATCAATGTGTTGCTTGCCGTTCGGGAGGTAAAGCCCGTACATATGTGCTTCGCAATGTTCGCCGTCGAGCACAATGTTGAGATCATTCCGAACAAAGCCACCATTGAGCGTTACCGTAGTTGAATAAAACAAACTATTGTCGGCTTGCCGCACCTGTGTTCGGCCAATGTGGTACGACTGATCGGTGTCGTTCTGCACTTTGTAGTATTCCACGCGGGCCTCGCGGGCCACCACCACTTCGGTCACGGCGTTGGTGAAACTGGCTTCGTCGCCCAGCGTGCGATAGGCTTCAACAACCTTCACCTCGGCGTTGCGGCCCACAATAATGAGGTTTCGGGGTTGCGCGGCCACACTATTGGTGCGGGCATCGGTAATGAACCGCATAATGATTGGCTCCACCACCGTTTGGCCATCGGGTACGCGGATAAACACACCATCCGAGGCAAAAGCTGTGTTCAAGGCCGTGAAAGCACTATCCTCAAAATCGGCAAGACGCGAAAAATACGCGCCAACCGCTTCTGATTGCTCGGTGATGGCCTCCCGGAACGACATGATCTGCACCTCCGAAGCGGGACTAACGATCCGCGACAGATCGGCGCGATAGTGCCCATTCAGAAAATACAGAATATTGCCCGACAGGTTCGGAATCTGCAACGAGTTCAGGTCTTCCGCCGAAATGGTCGAAGGCTGGTCAATCTCGTAGGCTTTATTGATGAGGCTGGTCACGTTGGAATATTTCCATTCCTCCTGCTTCACCGTGGGGAAACCCAGCGTCTCGAATGTTTTCAAAGCCGCCCGGCGAATCTGGTGCAAGGGCGATTTTGTTTCGCCGTTCATCCGTTCTTCCGAAACCCGGAAACCCGCCAGCAGACGGTCGCGGAAGGTGGGAACGGGGTTATTTTGGGGTTGATTCGTCATATTTGTCTGTCTTAAACGCCTGCTGCCTCAACCTCTGCTTTAATCCAGTCGTATCCTTTTTCCTCTAACTCGTAAGCCAGTTCTTTAGGGCCTGACCGAACAATGCGACCTTTATAAAGAACGTGAACAAAGTCGGGTACAATATAATCGAGTAAACGCTGGTAGTGAGTCACCACAATAGTCGCCCGCTCCGGCGACCGGAGGGTGTTAACTCCTTCAGCCACAATGCGTAAGGCATCAATATCGAGTCCTGAATCGGTTTCGTCCAGAATAGCTAGTTTCGGTTCGAGCATGGCCATCTGGAAGATCTCGTTCCGTTTTTTCTCTCCCCCCGAAAAGCCTTCGTTCAGGGCACGGCTCAACAGCGACTGGTCGATATTCACCAGCTTCATTTTCTCTTTCATTAGCCGCAAAAACTGAACGGCATCCATCGGCTCCTTTCCGTGATACTTACGGATTTCGTTCATAGCCGTTTTTAGAAAGTTTGTTGTGCTGACACCGGGAATTTCGACCGGGTACTGAAACGCTAAAAATATCCCCTCGGCAGCCCGCACTTCTGCTGGCATATCGAGCAAATCTTTTCCTTCATAATCAACGCTACCACCCGTCACTTCATAATCTTCGCGACCAGCTAAAACGGACGCGAGCGTACTTTTGCCAGAGCCGTTTGGCCCCATGATGGCGTGTACTTCCCCGGCCTTCACGGTGAGGTTAATACCCTTTAAAATCTGCTTTTGGCCAATGCTGGCTTGTAAATCGTTAATAGTAAGCATGATAGGTTTTCGTAGCGGCTCCAAATAAACCGCAAAGTTAACGTTTGATAACGTAGGTATGTGTTTAGGCAACAAAAATGGACGGATAAAAGTTGAGGAGGGCTACTTTTGCCCCATGAAACTCTGGCAAAAAGAAGGGGTCGTTACGGACGACCAAATTGAACGCTTCACCGTAGGGCGCGACCGCGAGATAGACCTGTATCTGGCTCCGTTCGATGTGCTGGGTAACATTGCTCATGCCACCATGCTCCAGAGTATTGGCTTGCTGGGCGAGCAGGAGTTGCTGTTACTCAAAGCCCAACTCATTGCTATCTACCAGGAAATTGAGGCCGGGGAATTTACGATTGAGGACGGTGTGGAGGATGTTCACTCGCAGGTTGAGTTGCTGCTGACCAGGCAGTTAGGCGACATTGGTAAGAAAATCCACGCGGGCCGCTCCCGTAACGATCAGGTACTGGTGGACCTCAAACTCTTTACCCGCGACCGTCTGTGGGCTGTTGCCGAGGCCACCCGGCGCGTGTTCGCCACGCTGATTGCCCGCTCCGAACAACACAAAGATGACCTGTTGCCGGGCTATACGCACCTGCAAATTGCCATGCCGTCGTCGTTTGGTTTGTGGTTTGGGGCCTACGCTGAAGGCCTTGCCGATGATATGCTGATGCTGCAAACGGCCTACCGATTTGCCAACCGCAACCCCCTGGGATCGGGCGCAGGCTATGGTTCGTCGTTTCCGCTGAACCGGACTATGACTACCGACTTGCTGGGCTTCGAGGGAATGCATGTCAATGTGGTGTATGCCCAGATGAGCCGGGGCAAAACGGAGCAAATTGCCCTGAACGCGCTGGCCTCCATTGCCACGACCCTCTCGCGGATGGCAATGGACATTTGTTTGTATAACAGCCAGAACTTCGGGTTCCTGACCCTGCCCGACGCGCTCACCACAGGCAGCAGCATCATGCCGCACAAAAAGAACCCCGATGTGGCTGAATTGCTCCGCGCCAAAACCAATCGCCTGAAAGCTCTGCCAATGGAAATAATACTGGTAATGAGTAACTTACCATCGGGTTATCACCGCGATATGCAACTCCTGAAAGAGGTGCTGATGCCCGCCTTCGATGAGTTGCTCGACTGCCTGAATATCACGGCGTTTATGCTCGAAAACATCGAGATAAAAACTAACCTGCTCAACAGCGACCGCTACGATCTGCTGTTCAGTGTGGAGCGGGTGAACGAATTAGTGTTGCAGGGAGTGCCGTTCCGGGAGGCCTACCAAACCGTAGGGAAGGAGATTGCCGAACATACCTATAGCCGCCCGCAACAGTTGAACCACACCCACGAAGGCAGCATCGGCAACCTGATGAACGACCAAATTTTGCAACACATGGAAGCCATAATGGGCGGGTTTGGGGCCGAGCGGGTGGGGGAGGCTATTGAGAATTTGCTTGGCTGATTGGATTCCCATCATTGCACCCGGTAAGCCACCAGTTTATTCTTGAAAAATGTTGGTACAATCAGCAATTTCTGACTGCGAACGTACTCAATGTCAGCGGTGTTCATTTTTTGCTCGCGGGAGTCGAGAAGTTGTTGTTTTTCGCCCCCTTTCTCAAC
>JAJAYX010000099.1 GCA_026785985.1 Rudanella sp.
CCAAAAGATTGGGGTAGCCAATAATGAGCTTATGGTTTGATTGGTGGGAAAGACTACCGTTTTGTGATGGGATTACCTACCAATCTGGTTGCGTATAAAGCCGATGGGCCGCCCGGCAACCGTGTCCGACATGACCCACGCGGCTCTGTTTCTGTTGCGTCCGGCCAGAGTCTACCGTTGCCCCGTTACCTCCAGAATTTCCTTAACGATCTTGGGATGCAGGCTTTTACCCGCATGAAACGGGATTACCACCCGAATAGCATCTCTCTGGTAAATTCGATGGTTCCCTTTAGTGCGAACCCAGGCAAAATCAGGCTGGAGAAGAAGGCGTTCTGCCTCCTTTGAATCCATAATAGGGAGCTTAGGCAACGGCTACTTCGATGGTAGAGGTGATTACTTCATAACCCAGCAACTCAGTAATCTCGTTTGGCTCCATTGTTTCTAAATACAGTTCAATTGCCTCCTGAATGTTGTCACGAGCCTCTTCAAACGTGTCACCCTGCGATTGGCACCTTTAACTGAGGGCAGTGAACATAACAGCCATGTTCGTCTTCTTCGTAAATGACGTTAACGTTGTATGTCATGAGTACTGGTTCTATAAAGAGTGAAAATTAAGGAAAATTCGCGGAAACATCGTACCCTTGCCATTGTTATCCCAATTTCACTTAACGCAGCAAACACGCCCCAACCTGTATGAAACAGTCATGATTGCCAGGCACGCGCTGATGGCCCGGGCCCAGGCATGACGACTTTGTTTCGGAACGCCCCCTTTGGACGGTCACACACTGCCGGTTGGTGGCTTTTATCACCCAATGAAAACCATTATTCCGCAGGACCTCGGCCCGCAGGCGTTTTACCGGCTGCTCAACAGTTCGGTGGCTCCCCGGCCCATTGCGTTTGTCAGCACAATCAGCAAAGAGGGCCACGTTAACCTGGCTCCGTATAGCTTCTTCAACATTGTTGGATTCAACCCGCCAATGCTGGTTTTTTCGCCCACTATCACCCGGCACGGCCAAAAAAAGCACTCGTTGCTGAACGTGGAAGAAGTGCCGGAGGTGACCATCAACCTTGTGAGTTATCCGATGGTGGAGCAGACTTCGCTGGCGAGTGCCGAGTTCGACCGGCACGTGAACGAGTTCATGAAGGCGGGCTTCACGGCGGTGCAATCGGAGCGGGTTCGGCCCCCGCGTGTGGCCGAAGCCCCGGTAGCCTTCGAGTGTTTAGTGCGGCAGTTGATGCCGCTGGGCGAGAACGCCGGGGCCGGTACGATGGTGATTTGCGAAGTGGTGCTGGCGCATTTTCAGGACTATATCTTCGGCGAAAACGGACAGATTGACCCGCACAAAATAGACCTCGTTGGGCGTTTGGGGGCCGATTGGTATGTCCGCGCCAACGACGCGGCCCTGTTCGACGTGGCTCGTCCGCAGATGGGCGTGGGTGTGGATGCGCTGCCCGTGTCGGTTCGCCACAGCAATATCCTGACGGGTAACGATCTGGGGAAACTCGGCAGCTCAAAAACCCTACCCACCCCCGACGAAATCACCGCCTATCACCAATCGGCACCCGTGTTCGCTCTCCGCGACGAAGCCCGCTACGGTTGCCAATATCTCCCCGATTTGCAGCACCTCCGCGCCAAACAATTGCTGGCCGAAGGCAAAGTTGAAGAAGCGTGGTTGGTTTTACTCAGCTACTAAACAAACCGGCGAAGGCACCTTCGCTCGCTCGCCCGTGTCGGTCAGGAGGCCGGTTTTGGGGTCGCGCCGGAACACCACGATGGTGTCGGTATCCTGATTGGCCACTAATACCCATTGGCCGCTGGGATGCACCATGAAGTTGCGCGGTTTGGCCCCCATTGTGGGTTGATGACCAATCAGTTTGATAGACCCGTCGGAATTGATCGCGAACATACTGAGCGAGTTATGACCCCGGTTCGAGACGTAAAGGTTGCGCCCGGAGGGGTCGGTGTGGATGTCGGCATGGGTGTTTTCGCCAGTGAAGTTGGCGGGTAAACTGGCCACCCGATCCTGCATCAAGGTCAACGAGCCGGTTTGCGGGTCGCGGCTGAACACGGCCACGGAAGACGTTAATTCTTCGGCTAAATACGCAAATCGCCCGTTGGGATGAATGGCAAAATGGCGCGGGCCGGAGCCGGGTTTCACCATCATCACGGGCGTTTGGTTAGGCGTTAGTTTGCCCGTTTGGGCATTCAGGTTGTAACAATGCAGTTTGTCCGTTCCCAAATCGGCAATATAGACGAACCGGTTATCATCCGAAATCGTCGCCGAATGCACGTGCGCCCCTTCCTGCCGCCTGGTGTTCGGTCCCTTCCCTGAAAACGATAAACTGTCGGCTAACGCACCCAACGAGCCGTCGGGCAGAAGGCCATACACCCGCCAGCTACCTCCATAGTTGGAAACAATGGCCCAGCGGCCCGTTTTGTCGATGCTGATGTGGCAGGGAGCGCGTCCGAACGACGATTTTTCATTAATAGCAGTTAGTGCGCCCGTTTTGGGGTCGCAGCCATAGGCCCCCACCGATCCGAACTTTGTTGGCCCTGCTCCATCGGCTTCGCTCACTGAATAGAGTTGGTTACCGCCCGGTCGGATGGCCAGGAACGACGGACTTTTTGGGTTTTTAGTACTGCCAACGGGCGTTAATGTCCCGGCTTTCGGATCGAATCGGAGGGTATAGATTCCCTCGCTGCCCCGCACGGAGTAAGTGCCCACGTGAATTAGCTGGGCAGTGGCGAATTGAGTACTGAGAGTTAATAAAGCGACAAAAAGAAATTTTTTCATGGGTATACTGTTGCGGGATAGTTGTAGTACGCTCACAAAATTAAACCACTCTCCGGAATTCCCGTTGTGTACTTTAAACTACTTGGGTAGGCTCCCACTAAATAGCGAATAAATGACTACCAGCACTACCACGACCGATGCCAAGGTGGCTCCCGGTCGTTTCAAACGAATGTTGATTGCCCTGAGCGATGTTGGCCGGTTCGTCGGTCAGTTTTTTAAGGAAGTATTGCAACCGCCCTACGAGTTCAAAGAAATTATCAGGCAGTGTTACGAGGTGGGTGTCAGATCGTTACCCCTTATCTCTTTAACGGGTTTTATCACGGGCATCGTGTTCACCAATCAGTCGCGGCCTTCGTTGTCCGAGTTCGGGGCTACCTCGTGGTTGCCCTCGCTAATTGCCATTGCGCTCGTTCGGGCGTTGGCCCCGCTCGTTACTGCCCTGATTGCCGCCGGGCGGGTTGGCTCCAGCATCGGGGCCGAACTGGGGTCGATGCGCGTAACCGAACAGATCGACGCAATGGAAGTGTCGGCCACCAATCCGTTTAAGTTTCTGGTCGTAAGCCGGGTGTTGGCCACCACATTCATGCTGCCTACACTGATGGTTTACACCGTTTTTGTGGGTTTGCTGGGGGCCTTTGTAAACGTGACCCAAAACGAGGGTACGAGCTTTTTTACATTCATCAACGATGTGTTTGAGGCCATTTCGTTCTTAGACATTTTCGCGTCGCTCATCAAAACGTTTGTCTTCGGGTTCACCATAGGCATGGTTGGCTGTTATAAAGGCTACAACTCCTCAAAAGGAACCGAAGGGGTCGGTAAAGCGGCTAACTCGGCGGTAGTGACCACCATGTTTTTAGTATTTATTGAAGAACTGCTGTCCCTCCAAATTGTGAATGCGATTCGGGGAACGTAGAATAGTTTATGGTGCCC
>JAJAYX010000100.1 GCA_026785985.1 Rudanella sp.
AGCCGTACCCATGCGTCTCAACCCGTCCTGACAATCCTGACAATCCTGACGAAAAATCAATTTTCAGGCATGAACGTCAGGTAGCTCATTTGGCCGGGGTCGAACATTTCCTGGGCTAGACCTTGTAACTGTTCCGCCGTGACCGCCCGAATTTCCCCGAAAATATCGGGCAGGGACTCTACGCGGTTAATGTCGAGAATACTTTTGGCCATCATCAGCATGAAACTTTGATTGCTCTCTTCGGCCATTGCTAATTGGCCCATTAGTTGCTCCTTTGTCTGATGCAGCTGCATGGCTGTCAGTGATTTGTCGCGCAAAAGCTGCATTTCTTTCAGGATGAGTGCCTGAGCGCGGTTCACCTTTTTGGGGTCGGTGCCGAAGTAAATGCCGAGGAAGCCCGTGTCCAAATACGGCGTGTAGCCCGCGTCGATGCTATAAACAAGGCCAAATTTTTCGCGCAGGTTCATGTTCAGGCGCGAGTTCATGCCCTGCCCGCCCAGTAGGTTCACGAGCATGAAAAACGGCAACCGCCGGGGGTCGGTCAGCGAAAACGCCGGACGACCGAGGGCGCACTGTGCCTGTGTGATGGGCCGTTCAACCATCTGCCGTTGAGGAACATATACCGTTGGGGCTTTACGTTGGCGGGTGGTCGTTTGCTGCGGAATGTCGGCTAAGTACTTGCTCACCATCCTGACTACCTTCGGAAATGGGTCGTTGCTGACAGAAGCAAACACGATCCGGCCCGTATCTAAATGATCGGCAATGAACTGTTGCAAATACTCCCGTGTAAACGAATTGACCGTTTCGGGTGTGCCGAGAATGTTGCTGCCGAGGGCATGGTTTTGAAACACCAACTGATCGAAATCGTCTTGCAGGGCATCTTCGGGCGAGTCGTAATACATCGCCATTTCTTCCAAAATCACGCCCCGTTCGCGTTCGATTTGCTTTTCGGGGAACACCGAGTGAAAGGCAATGTCGGCCAGTAGCTCGGTAGCTTTCTCGAAGTGCAGGCCCAGTACCGACGCATGAAAACAGACCTTTTCTTTGGTCGTGTAGGCGTTCAATTCCCCGCCCACATTTTCGAGTCGGTTGATGATGTGATGCGACCGGCGTTTTTCGGTGCCTTTAAACGCCATGTGTTCCCAAAAATGCGCCAGACCGAGTTGATCGGGGCTTTCGTCGCGGCTCCCAATGTCGAGCATAATGCCGCAATGGGCAATCTGGGTATGCAAAATCTGTTTATGGACAATACGGATACCATTGGGCAGCGTATGCAGTTCGTAGTCTTCCATTCAATCTATAACCCTAAACGGTGGGTAAAAATTTCCGGGCGAAGGTACAACGAAACGGAGGTTATGCCGGGCTTATATAGTGATGTTTACGCCAAATAGCCCTTTACACACTCAGCAGACCTCTTTACCCATGAACCCAAACCATAAACCAGTTTTAAACCCTTTTCCCATGACTCAAACAGCAATTGGCATTGACCTCGGCGGCACCTGGATCAAAGGTGTCCTGATGGATACCGACACCGGCGAAATTATCCGGCAACTCTACCACCCCACCAACGGCGAAAATGACCGGGGTGACGCTCACTGGCGATTAGCCGTAAAGGAAACCGTTGAAGACCTCCGCCAACAAGCCAACGCGCTTCCGGGTGGGGCCGTCATAAAAGCGGTGGGCCTTTCGGCACCGGGTTTGCCCAACGCAGGCAATCAGTGCATTGCGTTTATGCCCGGTCGGCTCGATGGATTGGAGAACTTCGATTGGCACCATTTCCTGAACGAACCCGTTCATGTGGTTAACGATGCTCACGCGGCTCTGATGGCCGAAAGTCGTTTTGGGGTAGCCAGAGACCACAAAAATGTAGTGATGCTCACCCTCGGTACGGGCGTGGGCGGGGGCATCCTGATCGACGGGAAACTGTATCAGGGCAACCACCAGAAAGCGGGTCACCTGGGCCACATAACGGTGAACACCGAGAGCGATTTGAGCATTACAGGGCAGCCGGGCAGCTTAGAAAACGCCCTGGGCAACGCCACCATCGCGAAACGGTCGCTGGGGCGTTTTACCTCCACATATGAACTTTTAGAAGCCTACAAGCGGGGTGATTCTTTTGCTCAATGGGTCTGGCTGACCTCCGTGCGGCACCTTGCCATCGGCATCTGCGCCCTCCTGAACGCTTTTTCGCCCGATTTGGTGGTGCTCGGCGGGGGCATCACCCAGGCCGAAGATGATTTGCTGTTACCGCTTGCTGAGTTCATGAACCTCCACGAATGGCGACCCGGTGGCCAATCAACGCCGATCAAAATTGCTCACTTCGGCGATATGGCGGGAGCTATTGGTGCGGCCAGCTTCGCCATTCAGAACCAGGATGTTTGAACCACCACGACTATCGGCTGGCCATGATGTATGAAAAAGTCGATATTCGGGGTTATGTTAGCGGCCTATGCTTGAAACGTCCCGTCTGACCATTATTCCTCTTTCGCTCGACCAACTCCGGCTGCACGTCGAAAATAGCACCCGGCTGGAGGAGTCATTGAGCTTATTGCCGGGCCACCGCGAGGTGGTGGAGCCGCTGTTATCGATTATCACCCATTTCACGGTTCCACGCCTGAAAGATCCCGACCTCGACCCGCTTTATCATACGCTTTGGATAGCCTGGGATCGGGAAACGCTTCACATTGTGGCCGATGCCAAGTTCAAAGGCGAACCCGACGAAACTGGCACCGTGGAAATCGGCTACGGCACCTACCCGTCTTTTCAGCGACGGGGCTACATGACTGAAATGGTCGGCGGCATGGTTAATTGGGTAAGTCGGCAGCCGGGCGTGCTGCGTGTGATGGCCGACACCGACGTGGATAACCTGCCCTCGCAACGGGTGTTGCAAAAGAACGGGTTCCAGTTTTTGGAGGAGATTGAAGGCTTGATTTGGTGGGAGTGGCGAGTTGTCGATGAATTGCATTTCAATGAATTGGGGTATTTAACGCCTGCAAAACCGATTCCTGCCAGCCCCGCAATGGTTGGTCACTATTTTGGAAAGCAAACCATGCATCGGCAAATGCTTTGGGAAGAATGTGTTAACTTTCTGAACGCATTGTCCCAAACAGATATTCCCCGGCAATCAATCTGGATCGATGGAAGTTTTTGCACAACAGCCGACAAACCAAACGATATTGATATGGTTGTCTTTGTTTCCAAACTATACCTCGACAGCCAATTTCGCTTCCTGGACACCATGAGCCAATCGTTTCCAAGGCTGGATATTAAATGGGTACCAATGTACGGTGAGTTAGATGGCCTCAGAAAAGCCATTGATGACCTTGAGGAAAACAAATGGTTTACGTTATTTAGCAGTAGTAGAGAGGGTAAACAAAAAGGTTTTTTACACTTAAAAGACAAGTGACATGGAAGATTTTGATCGACTCGAAATTCGCTTAGTTACAACCGCCCGAAAAATCAAGGTTTTCAACGAAGCAATGGCCAAACAACTGGCACTGGGAGTATCCAAAGAGTCGCTTCGGGAATCCATAAAGCAACGCGATGAGATGGAACGCGAGTTTCAATGGTTAAGTGCTCAAGTCCGTGCCGCCGAAACAGTATCCGTTTAAACCTTTTTTCGTATTTCCTTTTCCCCCTATACCTTTATGCACTCCCGCCGTAAATTTCTCCGCCAGCTGGGCGGCTCCTCCGCCCTTCTGGCCGGGGGCGTAACATGCGCGAATGCCGGCCCTCAAGACCGGCGCGAACACCTAATCGAGATTATCAAGCCGCGTTCGGCCAACGATACTATCAATCTCGCGCTCATTGGCGCGGGTATCATTGGTCACTACGATCTCGAATGTGCCCTTAAAGTGCCCGGCACCAAAGTTGTCGCGGTGGCCGACCTCTACGACCAACGGCTTATTCGGGCCAGAGAAGTATGGGGGCCAGATATTCAAACCACCCGCGACTACCGCGAAATCCTGAAACGCGCCGATGTTGATGCCGTACTGATTTGTGTACCCGACCACTGGCACGACCGCATCAGTATCGACGCGCTTCGCGCAGGCAAGCACGTATATTGTGAGAAGCCGATGGTACACCGTATTGAAGAAGGTCAGGCGGTTATCGCGGCTCACAAAAAATCGGGCAAGGTGTTCCAGGTGGGCAGTCAGCGGGCATCGGCATCGGCGGTTTTGGAAGCTCAGAAACGCTATGCCGCCGGTGATATTGGCGAACTGACCTCGGTGGAGACTTTCCTCGACCGCACCGACGCGCTGGGTGCCTGGCAATATACTATGCCGCCCAACCTCGATCCCAAAGAAATTGACTGGAATACCTATCTCGGCGATGCCCCCAAACGACCTTTCCAGCCGGAGCGGTTTTTCCGGTGGCGCAACTACAAAGACTATGGCACGGGTGTGGCGGGCGATTTGTTCGTTCACCTCATCACGGGCGTTCACACCATCACCGGCTCGCTGGGGCCATCGCGCATTTTCGCCCTCGGCGACCTTAACTTCTGGAAAGATGGCCGCGATGCCTACGACCTCGTCACGGCTATCATGGATTACCCCAAAACCGACAAACATGCCTCGTTTCAGTTTACGACCCGCGTGAACCTCGCGGCCGGGTCAGGCGGAAGCATCCACACCCGCTTAGTTGGAACGGAGGGCGTAATTGATATTGGCTGGAATGAGTTCACGATGAACAAGTTGAAGCGGCCCAACGCGCCCATGTATAGCACAGGCTACGACGCGCTGTTCACTTATCCCAAGGCCATGCAGGAGCAGTTTGTACAGCAATACGATCAAAAATATCCGGCGGGTCAATATACCCGACAGGTGGTGAACGAACCGGCGGTGCAGTTTACGGCCCCTCCCGACTACGACGACCGGCTCGACCACATGATTGTGTTTTTCAACGCCATTCGCCAGAACAACCCCAAATTAGTGACCGAAGATGCAGAGTTTGGCCTCCGTGCTGCAGCACCCTCGCTTGCCTGCAACCTCAGTGCCGAACAACGCAAAGTCATCAACTGGGATCCAGTGACCATGAAAATTCAGAGTTAAAATCAAAAACCATAGTGCAACCTATCCCTATCAAAACCACCGTGGTCGGCTCCATGCCCTTCCCCGGCTGGCTTGAGTTTTCGAGCCAGAATCTGTCTCAATTTGGCCCCGCCGACATCAACGAGATGATCGAGGATGCCGTTATCACGTCCATTCACGACCAGGTTTCGGCGGGTTTAGATGTCATCACCGATGGCGAACAAACCCGGTTTGATTTCAACCTATCGTTTTACGGCTACATCCGGGGTATTCGGAACAATGATACCGAAACGCGCCGATTTGGGCCGCCCGCGCACGATCAGCGCGGTAAACACACGATTCTGGAGCCACTCACGGCCCCGCGTGGCCTGGGGGTGGTTGAAGAATACCAGCGACTGAAGCGACTGGCTCCCGAAGGACAGGGATTGAAGGTATCAATTCCCGGACCGTACACTCTCAGCGGACGGTTGCTGCCGGGGCATCACTACAAAGATCGCTGGGATGTTACGGAAGCCCTATTGCCCCTTGTGCGGAAAGAAATCGAAGATTTGGTGGCTCTGGGTGTTCCCGAAATCTGCGTTGATGAACCGTCGATGTCGTGCTATGCGTATCGTGAGGATACCAAACGGTTTGTGGATATTTTCAACCGGACAGTGGCCCCCGGCGTAGGCAAAACCCGCCTGTCGATGCACCTCTGCTTCGGAAATTACAAAGGCCGGTCGGTAGGAAAAAAGTCCATTGCGCCGATGCTCCCCGATTTTATGGATATGGCCGTTGATGAACTCCACTCCGAAATGACGATTCTGAATTTTTCGGAAGTACACTTGCTCGAACGCTTCGCCGAAAAGTTCGACGTGGCCGTGGGCGTTATCGACGTGAAGAGTTATTACATTGAAACGCCCCAGGATGTGGCCGAACGAATTCGGAAATGCCTGCCATTTGTGCCAGCCGAAAAACTGGCCGTGGCTCCCGATTGTGGCCTTAGCCAAACGGCTCGTTGGGCTGCCAAACAGAAATTAGCCAACATGGTAGCCGGGGCAAAACTTGTGAGGGGAGAATTATGACTAAAGGTCAAATTTGACCTCAATAGGCTCCCGAAAATTGACCCCATCTACGGACACGGTTACGCAATAGGTTCCGGCATGTTTGGCCGCACAAGCGTAAGCTACTTTGTCCATCAGCGAGAGCAGGATACCTCCGTGAACACGCCCGCCAAAATTGGCATACGCCGGAATCATCAGTTCCGTAAGCGTGGTTCGGGATTGGCTAACGGGTTTAGACTGCAAAGCTTTCTCCGCAGCCACAAGTGCGCGTTGCATTGGGGTTTTTAAACTGAAAGCCTTTGCCGTTCAGACCGTCTGAAAAATCGAGTTCTGTACCAGCGAGGTACAACAAACTCTTTCGATCAACCAGGATTTTAATACCTTTATCTTCCACCAAATGGTCGTTTGGTTGTTGGGTCGCGTCGAACTGAAGGTCATACATCAGCCCCGAACAGCCACCACCTTCAACCGCCACCCGAATGGCATGGCTCGCTGATAAACCGTCTTTCTGGCGGAGTTCAGTAATTTTATTTTTAGCGATTTCTGATATCGTTACCATCTCGCAAAGGAATTTAAAAGGATGAATGCGTAATCGCACCGGCGAACCGGATGAATGCATAATAAAGAATGGCCTTTGAGGACAAGATTCATCATCAATTTACTAACTTTTGCCCGTTCGGGAAAGTTTCATTATCCCTATTCTCTCACTACTCATTGTTCATCACTTTTCAATATGCTAACCAACGTCGAACACATCGGCATTGCCGTTCGGAGCCTGACCGATGCAAACGAACTTTTCACAAAGCTACTTAATGAAACTCCGTATAAAGCAGAGTTCGTTGAATCAGAATACGTTACGACCTCGTTTTTTAAGATAAACGAAACCAAAATCGAATTACTGGAAGCTACCGACCCCAGTAGTCCGATAGCTAAATTCATCGAAAAGAAAGGAGAAGGTATCCACCATATTGCGTTTGAGGTGGACGATATTCTGGCCGAGATGGAACGACTGAAAGGCGAGGGATTCACACTCCTGAACGAAACACCCAAACGCGGAGCCGACAATAAATTAGTGTGTTTTCTGCACCCCAAAGGCACGAGTGGGGTGTTGGTGGAGCTTTGTCAGACTATACCAGATTATTCTTAAACGCATAGGCCACCATGCCTGCCGTGTTTTTGGTGCCGGTTTTCTCGAGGATGCGCAGTCGGTGTCCCTCCACGGTGCGAGGGCTGAGGAAAATCTTTTCGCTGATTTCTGCGGTGGATAAGCCCTCGCAAATCAGTTTCAGCACTTCTTTTTCGCGCTCCGACAGCAACACTTTACTGTTGTAAAACGTGGAGGGTTGTTTCATAGCGGTGGAGGTATTGGTCATTTTTCGGAGCATGGCCCGCGACACAAAGTCGTTCAGGTAAACCCCATCGTCCATCACCTTCCGAATGGCTTTTTCGACCTCGTCGGGGTCAGCGTCCTTCAGCAAGTAGCCACTAACGCCTTTTTCGAGCAAATGCAACACCATGCGATCCTCGTCGTGCATGGTGAGAATAACGATTTTAATAAGCGGGTGATTTTCGCGGAGAAAATCGGCAGTGGCGGTGCCGTCGAGCACGGGCATCTGGAGATCGAGCAGAACAACGTCGGGAGTTTTCCGGGCAATTTTGTCAATCAATTCCTGGCCGTTAGCTGCTTCCAGAATAAGTTCAAAATCAGGCACTTGGGTCAAAATGGAGGCCATTCCTACCCGAAACAGGTTATGGTCGTCGCAGAGGGCCAGTTTGATTTTTCGCATCATTTCGGGCAGTTAGGTCAGGAGTGCCACAAGTTTAGGGTTTTCTAACGGAATCTGCACAATAATACGTGAACCTCGTCCCGGTGCTACGTCAAATGTGACGTGCCCATTCACCACACTCAGGCGACTTTCGATGTTGCGCAAGCCTAACCCGCGTTGTTTGCTCTGAATAACCTCGTCGATGTCGAAGCCCCGTCCATCGTCCAGAACAGCTAGCCGAAGTTCTTTTTCGTGAATAAAAAAACGAATTGTAATGTGGGTTGCTCCGGCATGGCGAATGGCATTATTGACCAATTCCTGCACAATTCGGTAGAGCATCACATCCAGGGCCGGGGCGGTCATATCGAACTTTTCGGGCCACTCCAACTGCACATTAATCAGGTCGTTGTTGGCATTACCGACCAATTCTTCCAGGGCAGCCAGCAACCCAAACCGTTCCAGCGTGGTTGGCACCAAGTCCCGGCTGATTCGGCGCACATTCTTCAGCGTATCGTCGAGCAATTGTCGGGTTTTTTGCGCCTGCGCTCGCTCCGGTGAATACCGTTCAAGATGCCGTTCCAACTGGTTCAGGGTCATTTTGGCAACGGAGAGCATCGTGCCAATATCATCGTGCAAATCCTGCGCAAGCCTGCGCCGTTCGGCCTCCTGTCCCCGAAACATAGCAGCCATTAGTTCCTGCCGGTGCCGTTCCTGCAACTCTTTCACCATAATCTGGTGCTGAGCCTGTTTTTGCTGATAATAAGCCACGAAAATAATGATGAAAATCGCCATGAGTAACATGGCGATTGTTGCGATCAGGATTCCGTCGTTGGCTGTTTGCAGCGTCATATCAATTCGTTGAGCGTCGGGCGTACCCCATCGCAATGGCGAAAGCCATGTTTCGTATGATCTCTACCCAGTGTTCAATTTTGACCATCGTTTTGAAATCATACGGATTATTCCACACGTTAAAATAATACATAAACGGGGTTAAAAATACTGTTCCCGCGTGGGCAATCAACAAACCACAGCAAACCCAGAACAGCGGGTATTGCGTCAAATTCGCTACCGGAAGTTCGCGAACAAGGTACAAAAAGAACCTCAATACAAACCCAAGCATCAGTACACTTTCCACAACAAACGAGTATCTGTTGATTCTGTGGTTGTGCCAATCGGTAAGGGTTGGGTTCGACAGAAAGAAATCAACGCCAAACAGCACCCAGAACCCGGCCAGAAGCACGATTACAGTGCGCTTTTCTTGCAGGTACTGAAACGTGTGGTAGAACATCGCCAGTAGTAAGGTGAAACGTACCAGAAGATCGACATTGAACAACACCAGATTGTTCATCATCTCACTGGCTGTCCACATACTTATTATATTCCTGAAGAGCGTCCACCACAAGTAACTGGTGAAATAACGTAGGGCAACACATCGTTGCCAATACCCTATGCTAAGACCGAAAGGCAGGACGATGGACAAGTCTGCCGTTGCTGCCAGCGGGTACTTAATAAGATAGTTGAGTACCGACAAATACAGCCACACAACAATTAGCGATTACCACATTCGTCTGGACACCTGCTTCCATCCCCAAAAATACCTGATCCGCCCCCATCACCGGGCATATCGTCTTTGAGGCCCTGCGGAGTTCGGTGCATATCGTTGCCTTTTTTGTCCATACCTACCAACAACAAACGAGGCTCTCCGTTTTCGTGACCATGATAAACCCGGATACCCTGGCAATCGTCGTTGGCCAATATTTTCAGCAACATTTCTTTACTGAAACCTTCAGCGTAAATGGGGTTTGGTTGTTTCTCGCAGCTTTTTCGGTGTTCGTCAACCCAGGTTCGTGCTTCGGTAAAACTCATTTCTCGGCCAGGCTTGGCGTAGGGAAATTGTGATTTCATATAGTTTTCAGTGATCTTGTTTGGACGGTCAAATTAGCATTTTATGGAACATCAGCTGCGGTAAAACCATTGTTCGGTAGTCGCTTCTGCATAAAAACGTACTTGTCCGCTTCAGAACACGTATTTCTACGCTATGTATAGGGGGGACAATGCCCCATTTTTGCAATCGCGTAAGTATGCGCTAAAACCTCTGGCAACCAACACTCAAATTTGTAGGGTCAAAGCTGAACAGCACAACGTACGTTTTTCTCATCTCATAGGTTAGGTATGAAAAAGCCGGGGCATTGCCCCGGCTTTTCTTTTTTATTCCTTCATAAGACTGGAAATCACTTCACAATGTTCAGCAAGTACTGCCCATAACCGCTCTTAACCAGTGGTTTAGCAATGGCGCAGAGCTGGTCTTTGTCGATGAATTTCATGCGGTACGCAATCTCTTCAATACAGCCAATTTTCAGACCCTGACGCTCTTCGATTACCTGCACAAACTGTCCCGCCTGCATCAGCGACGCAAACGTGCCCGTATCGAGCCAGGCCGTTCCCCGGTCAAGCACACCCACTTTTAGCTGGCCACGTTCCAGATAAACCCGATTTACGTCGGTGATTTCTAACTCACCCCGGGGTGAAGGCGGAATGTTTTTGGCAATCTCCACCACGCTGTTGTCGTAGAAATAAAGACCCGGCACCGCGTAGTTCGATTTGGGCTGCTCCGGTTTCTCCTCTATCGACAGCACGTTGAACTGCTCATCGAATTCCACTACGCCATAGCGTTCGGGGTCCTGAACCTGATAGGCATAGACCACGCCCCCCTCTGGGTTGCTATTGGCCTGCAACAATTTCGACAGGCCGGAGCCGTAGAAAATATTGTCGCCCAGCACCAGGGCCACCTTGTTATCACCGATAAATTCTTCGCCGATAATGAATGCCTGCGCCAGGCCATCGGGGCTGGGCTGCACGGCATAGGTGAACTGGCACCCAATTCGAGAGCCATCGCCGAGGAGTTTCTCGAAAAAGGGCAAGTCGTGGGGAGTCGAGATAATCAGAATCTCACGAATACCCGACAGCATCAGAATTGAGAGCGGGTAATAGATCATTGGCTTGTCGTAAACGGGCATTAACTGCTTCGATACGGCCAATGTGAGCGGATGGAGCCGGGTGCCAGAGCCTCCGGCGAGAATAATTCCTTTCATGTGTTATTGAGTGATTGAGCGAATGAGTGATTGAGTGAAGCCATTTAACCGAACTCCCACTCAATCACTCATTCGCTCAATCGCAAATTATCTATTTGCGTACATACCCTGATAATAACTTTGGTAATTCCCCGACGTCACATTATCGAGCCACTCATGATTGGCAAGGAACCAATCGACGGTTTTTTCGAGGCCCTCTTCAAACTGAAGAGAAGGCTCCCAGCCGAGTTCGTTCATAATCTTGCTGGCATCGATGGCGTAGCGGAGGTCATGGCCGGCCCGGTCGGTGACGTAGGTGATGAGTTTGGCCGAGGTGCCTTCTTCGCGACCCAGTTTGCGGTCCATAATGGAGCAAAGCAGGTGGACAAGGTCAATGTTTTTCCACTCGTTGAAGCCGCCGATGTTGTAGGTTTCGCCCAACGTTCCGTTGTGGAAAATAGTGTCGATAGCCCGCGCATGATCAACCACATAGAGCCAGTCACGGATGTTCTCGCCTTTGCCATAAACGGGCAGCGGCTTGTTGAGCTGAATGTTGTGGATGAGCAGCGGAATCAGTTTCTCCGGAAAGTGGTTCGGACCGTAGTTATTGGAGCAGTTGCTCAACACCACCGGCATTTTGTAGGTATTACCGTAGGCCCGGACAAAATGATCCGAAGCGGCTTTAGAGGCCGAATACGGCGATTGGGGGTCGTAGGCCGTGGTTTCCAGGAAGAAATCTTCGGGGTTGTGCAGCGAACCGTACACCTCGTCGGTTGAGACGTGGTAAAAACGCTTGCCTTCAAAGGCCGTTTCGCTGTCTTTCCAGTGGTTTTTAGCCGCGTTAAGCAGGTTCGCGGTGCCAACCACGTTGGTCATCACAAACGACAGCGGATCTGTAATAGACCGATCCACGTGCGACTCAGCCGCGAGGTGAATGATCCCGTCGGGCTGGATTTCAGCGAACATTCCCTCCAGAAACGATGCATCCGTAATATCCCCTTTCACGAATGTATAATTGGGGGCATCTTCAATATCGGTGAGGTTAGCCAGATTACCCGCATAAGTCAGCTTATCGAGGTTGATGATGCGGAATTCCGGGTACTTCGTCACGAAGAGCCGAACAACATGGGAGCCAATGAACCCGGCTCCGCCGGTAATTACTATTGTTTTCATAATGTCTGCTGCCACCGCCAGGCATCGTCCAGGGCTTCGGCTAATGATCGTTTTGTTTTCCAGTTAAGGCCTTCAGTTGCCTTTGTTACGTCGGCGTAAATCTGTTCGATGTCGCCGGGTCGACGGGGGCCAAGCATGTAAGGCAGTGTTATGCCCGTGACCTGCTCAAATGTATTGATCAGGTCTAGCACCGATGCACCCGTTCCGGTGCCAATATTGAAAATGTCGTAGAATGAATCGGCGTTTTTGCTGCCCAGCAATTGCAACGCACTAACGTGAGCCTCCGCTAGATCTATGACATGGATATAATCACGAATGGCGGTGCCGTCGGGCGTGTTGTAGTCGTTGCCGTGAATGGTCAGACTTTCGCGTTTGCCAGCCGCCACCTGCAATAGATAGGGTACGAGGTTGGCCGGTACGCCACGTGGCAATTCACCGATAATGGCAGATGAATGCGCCCCAATGGGGTTGAAATACCGAAGCGAAATGGCTTTAATGGGCATTTGGGAGGCCACACAATCGCGGATGATGTCTTCGCCCATTGCTTTGGTGTTGCCATAGGGCGACGAAGCCGGGAGCCGGGGCGTTGCCTCGGTAACGGGAAGGTGTTCGGGTTGGCCATACACCGTGCAGGTCGTCGATAAGACCAGGCTGCGCACGTTGTGCCGGGGCATCAGTTCGAGGAACACCATCAACGAATTGAGGTTGTTTCGGTAATAGAGCAGCGGTTTCTGAACCGATTCGCCAACGGCTTTAGAAGCCGCGAAGTGAATAATGCCCGCTGGTTTCTCTGCTGCGAAGATTTGCGCCATCGCATCGGCATCATTGCAGTCGGCTTCGTGGCAGGTTAACCGGCGACCCAGAATTTCTTCGAGACCGTTGAGTATTTTATGTTCGGAATTCGAGAAATTATCAACGATAATTGGTTCGAAACCGGCGGCAACCAGCGAAACTGCCGTGTGTGAGCCGATGAAGCCTGCCCCGCCAGTGACCACTATTTTCGAGACTATATTGTCAGTGGAAGTCAAATCGTTTTTTTGTAAAATTTTGTTAGTAATTTAGGGTAACGCCACCGGGGACAGCCCAAAAATCGGACAAAACTATAAAATTCAGACCCTTTCTGAAAGTAGTATTTATTCTGGGGCTTAGGCATCAATGATTTATTTTCTACAGGATTACAGGATGATTAAGATTTATTTTCGATTACGAATCCAATAAACCCGCAACGGTGGCCCGGCTGTCATCCTGTTGAAAAACAACATTTCCGTAAACGTATATGAACGACAGTGAGATCAAAGCACTTATTTCTCTTTTAGACGACGAAGACCGCGAAGTGGTGGATCACGTAGAGGGGAGAATCCGGCAGATGGGAGGGCAGCTAATCCCGTTTCTGGAAACTGAATGGGAAGGAAGTTTTGATGCGAATCTGCAAAAACGGATCGAAGAACTGATTCACGATCTCCAGTACCAATCGGTTTTAGATCGTATTCGGGACTGGAAAAATGGGGGGGGCATGGATTTGCTCGAAGGGCTTTGGATCATTTCGACCTACCAATACCCCGACCTCTCGCTCGACAAACTCCGTCAGGATCTGGAGCAGCTTTACTATAAGGTGTGGTTGGATGTTGGCACTGATATGCACCCCGTGGATCAGGTGAAGGCATTGAACAATGCTTTTTTCAACACGCTTGGTTTCGCGCCCAACTCCAAACATTTCCACTCGCCCGCCAACTCGATGCTCAATCAGGTGCTGGAATCCCGCCGGGGTAACCCCATTTCGTTGTGCGTGATTTATATGTTGATTGCCCGCAAAATTGGGATGCCGATCTACGGGGTGAACCTGCCGAACCTGTTTATACTGACCTACAAACAGCCCAACGGCGTTCAATTCTACATCAATGTGTTTACGCGGGGGTTGGTGTTCTCCAAAAACGACATTGACCACTATATTGGGCAGTTGAACCTGAAGCAAAACGATATTTTTTACCAGCCCTGTTCCAACATCGACATCATTCGCCGGTCGCTTCGCAATCTGATGCTGGCTTTTGAGAAAAAAGGCGACACCGACCGCGTCAAAGAAGTGGAAGCGATTTTGGATGCTGTTCAGGACGAAGGCGACGGAATGTCGTTGTCGGATTATACGCAACGGTGAGAACAATAAAGCCACTCTACGCCAGCAAGGGCTTCACAACCTTGCCGTGTACGTCCGTTAAGCGATACCGGCGACCCTGGTGTTTGAAGGTCATCTTTTCGTGGTCAACTCCCATCAGGTGCATTACGGTGGCCTGAAAATCATGGATATGCACCGGGTCTTTCACAATGTTATAGCCAAACTCGTCAGTTTCGCCATAAACAAAACTTTTTTTGACCCCAGCCCCTGTCATCCAGATCGTGTAGCAACGGGGGTGGTGGTCGCGACCGTAGTTATCGCGGGCAAGTTTTCCCTGTGAATACGGTCCCCGGCCAAACTCCCCGCCCCAAATCACGAGCGTATCTTCCAGTAAGCCGCGCTGTTTCAAATCCATGACCAGAGCCGCCGATGCCTGATCCACACTTTTGGTCTGAATCTGAATATCGTTGGGTAGATTGCCGTGCTGATCCCAGCCCTGATGATATAACTGCACAAATTTCACGTCTTTTTCGATAAGCTTACGAGCCAGCAGGCAGTTGGCCGCAAACGTGCCGGGCTTGCGGCTTTCGGGGCCATACATATCGAAAATATAGCCTGGCTCCTTCGACAAGTCGAGCGTTTCGGGAACAGAAGCCTGCATCCGGTATGCCATTTCGTATTGTTGCATCCGGTTGTTGATCTCCGGGTCGAGCACATGTTTAAACTGCTCCTGATGTAACTTGGTCAGGTAATCGAGCATCCGCCGACGGCTTGTGCGGTCGATGCCAGGCGGGTTGTTGAGGTAGAAAACCGGATCTGGTCCCGACCGGAAAACAACCCCCTGATGCACCGAAGGCAGAAAACCATTACTCCACAGTTTGGCATATAAAGGCTGATCGCCGTTGCGGCCTTTCGAGAGCAACACCACAAAAGCGGGCATATTCTGGTTGTCGGAGCCTAAACCATAACTCACCCAAGACCCAAAACTGGGCCGTCCCGCCTGCTGACTACCCGTTTGAATGAACGTGACGGCGGGGTCATGGTTGATTGCCTCGGTGTTCATCGTTCGGATATAGCACAGCTCGTCCGTAATCTTAGCGGTGTAGGGTAACAACTCGCTTACCCACGCCCGACTTTGACCGTGCTGGGCAAATTTGAACCGGGAGGCCGCCAGTGGAAACCGGCTCTGTCCCGCCGTCATGCCCGTCAGCCGTTGCCCTTTCCGAACCGATTCGGGTAATTCCTGGCCCCACATGGCTTCCAGTTTGGGTTTATAATCGAACAGCTCCAACTGACTGGGTGCTCCGCTCTGAAACAGGTAGATAACCCGCTTCACTTTGGGAGGAAAGTGAGGTTTGCCAATGATCGGGTCGCCCATTGGCCCCGCCAAAGCACCCGTTGGATTGAGTAACGAAGCCAAAGCCATCGCTCCAAGTCCTGCGCCGGTCTGCCCTAAAAAAGTCCGGCGACTCATCATATCGTGAATTTCGTCCTGTAGGTTCATCGTTTCACAATTGCTTCGTCAAAGTTCATAATCGTGCTGGCTACCACTGTCCAGGCAGCTAATTGAGCGGGCGGGAGCCGCGTGTTAATGGGATACTCTCCTACGGTCAACAATTCATTGGCACGGGCCGTGTTGGTTTGAAAATCAGCCAGTTCTTCCTGGTAGAGCTGGTTCATCAGGGCCATTTCCTGCTGGCGGGCCGGTCGGCCAATCACCGCTTTAAAAAACTGATTGATAATGGTTTGCGGACTTGATTGCGGGTAAACATCGCCTGTTGACTTGTTGCGGGATGGGGCTACAGACCGTTGCGCCAACACGCGGGCGGCTTCCACAAATTGCGGGTCGTTGAGGGTTACGAGTGCCTGCAAAGGGGTAGCCGTTTTCTGCCTTTTCACCATACACATGTGCCGTTCTGCCGCGTCGAAGTTGAGCATCATAGGCGGGGGCGACGACCGTTTCCAGATCGTGTACAGACTCCGGCGATAGAGACTGTCGCCATGGTTCTGCACATAATTCACCGAATTTCGGGTGGCCAGAGCCTCCCAAATACCCGCTGGCTGATAAGGGAGAACGCTTGGTCCGCCAATTTTTTTAGTTAGCAGACCACTGGCAGCCAGCGCATTATCACGAATCTGTTCGGCACTTAGCCGATAACTTGGCCCTCGGCTGAGGTAAGTATTGTCATAATCGGCTTCGCGGGCCGCAGCCAACACGTTCGACGATTGCCGGTAGGTGGCTGAGGTCACAATCAGCCGGTGCAATGCTTTCACATCCCAGCCCGTCCGAAACCGCATGGCCAAATAATCAAGCAATTCGGGGTGCGATGGCAGATTACCCTGATTTCCAAAGTCATCGCTCGACTTAACCAGACCCTGACCAAAATATTGTTGCCACATTCGGTTGACAGCAACGCGGGCAAACAGCGGATTGTCGGCTCGCAACAGCCATTGTGCCAGACCAAGCCGGTTGGGTATTTCCTCGGTCAGGCCCGGCAAAAAGTGCGGAGTTTCGGGCTTCACGGACTCGCCAAGCGCATCATAAGCGCCCCGTTTGTGAAGGTGAGTCGCCACTTTGAAGCGACGTTCGCTCATGGTCATCACGTCGATTTGTTCGTTCAGCAAAGCCGTTTCCAACCCGAATTGCCGCTGACGGGCGGCCTGCCGCTGTTGATTTGGCCCATCGAAATTGGTCAGGTAATAGGCAAATAAATCGGCTTCCTGCTGCTCGGTTCGGTCAGGATTTGTGAGTATTTCGAGTACAACATTACGCTGAACAACAAGCGATTGTGCTTCTAAACGGCTTAACTGGCGATTATGGATTAGGATTTCATCAACGCTATATCCCTTATAATTTTGATCGTGTGAATGGCCAATCGTAAAATTTGGCGTGCCTGCACCCCAGAAGCTGTGGTTTTTACCCCAAATCATGCTTTGCGACAGGTTGTCAGTCATGATCCGGGTAGGTGTCGGATTTCCATTCACATAAAATTGAACGCCCTGTGCCTTGCCGCTTCCATCATAAGCCAACGTCAAATGCATCCATCGGTTCAGTGGAAGTCGTTGAGTCGTTTCGATGTCGATGGCATCGTCGGGCCAGACATAACTCATTCGGAACGCCAGCCGTCCGTCGGGCAGCCGTTGCAGCCGGTAATCCCGGAACCCATTGAACGGTCCCAAATCCCGGTTGAACAATGAGCCATCGAGTTTTGGGTCATTCACGTTCACCCACAAACTGACGGTGAAGGGTTGATTACGCTCGAACCAGGCCGGGCGGGCATAATCGTTTTCGGGTTTTTCCCATTTTCCGGCCCACTTTAACTGCAACAAACTCTCGCCTACCAGTTTGACCCCACGCCCCACCGCACCCTTCACAAACGGAATGGGGCTGTCTAAGTCACCCTGGGTTTCGAGCGACAATGTGTCGTTTGCCATATTCGCAAACAGCCGACGCATTTTGGGTGGTTCGGGTTGGAGTGGGGTCTTTTTTTGCTCTTTTTTCTTTTTATCGGCCAGCACATCCTCGCTCTTGTCAAACGGAATATGAATAACCAGATCCTTCTTTTCGGGCAGCAGGGCTAGTTTTGGGTTCTTTTTCGCTGTCGCCAACCAGTCCACGAACCGTTTTTTTTGTACTTCCTGATCGGCCTGTTGAATTCGGTCGAGGGTGTTGATTCGATTGTGGATGGCGGTCAGTTTCGCATCTGCTTCGGGGGTCGGCAGCGTGATGTGGGGCGAGGGTTCACCGTTGTATGGAATTTGTCCATACTCATTGTTCTGGGCGAAAAATGCCGCCAGCGAATAATAATCCTTATGGCTGATGGGGTCGTATTTATGATCGTGACAACGAGCGCATTCCACCGTTAGGCCCAGCATGGCTTTGCCAAACGTGGCTGTCCGGTCGGCCAGGTATTCCTGCCTATATTCTTCAGGCACAATGCCTCCTTCCTGACTTTGTTGGTGGTTTCGGTTAAACGCGGTGGCGATCAGGCGTTCGCGATCTTCGGCGGTTTTTCCCGTGTTGGGCAACATATCGCCCGCCAGTTGCCAGGTCACGAACGTGTCGTATGGCATATTCTGGTTGAACGACTTGATAACCCAATCGCGGTAGGGCCACATGGTTCTCAGGCCATCGTCCTGGTAGCCGTGCGTGTCGGCGTAGCGGGCGAGGTCGAGCCATTCAACGGTCTGACGTTCACCATAGTTTGGGCTTTTCAACAGTCGATCCACCACGTTTTCATAGGCACTGGGCGATCTGTCGGCCAAAAAAGCGTCTACTTCGGCTGGCATTGGGGGCAGGCCCGTAAGATCGAGGGTAACGCGCCGGAGCAGGGTTGTTTTGTCGGCTTCGGGCGCGGGCTTCAATTGTTGAGTGGCGTGGGTTTGAGCCACAAACAGGTCAATTTCGTTATGCACCCAGCCTTTGCTTTGCCCCGCTCTTGGCAGTTCGGGCATTTTAAGCTCAATCAGTGACCAATGTTCTTTATACTCGGCCCCCTGTTCGATCCAGCGAACCAGAATCGCCTTCTCCTGCGCCGTCAGGCTCAGGTTCGATTCGGGGGTGGGCATCATATAATCGGGGTCGGTGCTAACGATGCGGTGAAAGAGTTCGCTTCCCTCAAGATCACCGGGTTTAACCGCTGTTTTACCACTTTCGGCAAGGGCTTCATACGCTACACCGGGCATATCGAGCCGAAGACCCGCCTTTTGTTTGGCTTTGTCGGGGCCGTGGCAGGCAAAGCACCGATCCGACAAAATGGGTTTCACATGCAGGTTATAGTCAACCTTTTCGGGAAGGGTCGATTCAACAGCCAGCAGTTCGGCAGGTTTGTCAGCATTACTTTGGCAGGAGGTGAGCCAAACAGAACTCCCTAAAACGCCGGCAGCCGCCATCAGAATGAGAAAGCGAAGCTGACTTTTCGGTGAACATTGCATAAATCCGGTTGAACAGGTTGGCTAATGCGCTTACGCATTTATACAAAAATAAGCCGAAATCCGCATACTCTTCCCGCTTTCACCCTCATTTCGTTCATTTTTATTCGTTGAGTCGCCTTGCCTGCATCGGAACACAGTTTCCGCAGTTCGGGTTGGTGGGAACAAGTGGAGCCTCAGCCAAAGGTTCCTCCACTTTACCACCCGGTTGCCGAAGCACTTTCTGAGATGGATAAGCCTGAAACACACCATACTGCAACACAACTTCAACCGAAACTTCTGAATCGGGCTGTCCCGTAATCCGGGCCTTCAGCCGGTAGGTTCCGGCTACTACTCCCCCTACACCCGGAACAATCGGTGGATAAAAACGACGATAGTTATAGCCATTCTGGTCCGTGTAAGTCGTTCCTGCCTGCCAGTCGGTTGGGCCAAATAGGCCATCGGTGCGTTCGATACTGATTTGAACGGCGGCATTCGCACTGACCAACACCTCAAATCCATGCGTTGGTGCATCATATTTGTACCCTAACCGACTCACATAGAACGGATTTGGTGGGGTGGTTGGCGTTGTTGTGGATGGTGGAGGGGCCGTGAAAACGGCGAACACGCCATACTGTAATACCACCTCCGCCGAAATCATAGTTTGTGGTTGGTTAATGAGTCGCGCTGACAACCGATAGCGTCCAGGTTCTACGCCACCCACACCGAGCGTGATGGGCGTATAAAAACGCTGTGCCGTATAGCCTTCTTGATTGGTATAGGGCACGACGGTTCCCCAATTCGATGGACTAAAACTGCCATCCAGCCGTTCGAGCCTCACTTCAACAGGGCCATCGGCATTCACTAACAGTTGAAAACCATGCGTCGGTACATCATATTTATACCCCACTTTCCGCAGGCTAACCACTGCCGGACTCGTTGTCGACGGGGGAGAGGTTGTGGTTGTTGGAACGGGGGGTGATGTACTGGCACTGTTCACGGTAAGGAGGAAATCGGTAAATGTCATTAGCCCTTTTGTGTCGGTGGCCCGAACGGTAATGGTAAATTGCCCGGCTTGTTGCGGAATACCAACCAAATTATTTCGATCAATCGTGAGACCGCTCGGTTGGCCGATGATACCATACACAAGTGGGTCGCCGTCTGGGTCGGTGAACGTGTTGGCAGGAATCTGAAATGTAAAGGATTGATTAATAGTAGCTGTTTGAGACGGGATCAATTGGGTTACAACAGGGGCCTGACTCTGTACGACTGGAAAAATGGTTCTGAACCCGTGGGTAACCGTAATGGTGGCACTTTTTTCGCTGGTTGGCTGGCCAATGCGTCGCGCAGTGATCAAGTATTGGCCAGGTTCTATCCCTCCCACGCCCAATGAAGCAGGCGGATAATAATGCGTATAGTTGTAACTGTCGGCAAAGGTTCCTCCGTTTGCCGTGATCCAGCCGTTGGCAGCAAACACCCCATTGATTCGCTGAACCCGCACCTCGGTGGGACCATCGGCATCGGCAAACAAGTTGAAGCCATGCGTTGGGGCATCATATTCATAGGCAATGCGCCGGACAAGCCCCGGTGCCGATGTGGTTGGTGTTGTTACGGTTGGCGTTTGCCCGGTTATGGTGAACACCTGGCTAACGGTACCTGTTGCAGCCGGCTTGGTACCATCCACCCGAATACTATACTGACCCGTTACAATGTCGCCCGGTATCTGAATCGGTTGTGGGTTTTGAGTGCCTGAACCCAGATCCTGAACAAAGGCACCATTTTGCGTAAATAGCTTGACTACAAACTGGTTATCGCCTGCAAATCCATGTTGCCGAACCGATGGCACCGAAATGGCCTGCCCAGCCCGGCTGCCAATGGGAATAATGCTGCCGGTTGTGATGGCAGGAGGAATAGCAGAAAGTGTACCCGCTGCCGACTGGTTAAAAAAAGAAGTCGTTAAACATTTATCCCATAAATCGGTAAGGCGATTAAGGCCGTTACCGGCGAAGTGAAGTCCGTCGAAACGGTCGTCAGTACTGGTGTAGGCATCGGTTTCGGGGCCGGGCCAAACCTGATCGACGGTTTGAATGAGCTGATTTTGACCGGCGATGATGGCGGCATCGGTTCGACCGCCAATGTAGGAAACTCGTGATACTACCCACGGCAAGCGCGCATAGCCGCTTTGCTGTCGGGTTTTGTCGATCACCGCTTTTACGTTATCAAAATAGGCCTGTTGTCCCCGATACCCATTGTCCGACTCGCCCTGATGCCAAAGCACTGCCCGAACGCCGGTTCGCCGAACGTAATGATCGAGGGCCGCCCCAAGTGGCCGATAGGGCATTAGGAGAGGGCCGGGTGAGCCACCGGGGTTTTGCCCCTGAGCCGAAATACGCCACACTTCGCTGTTGGTGCCTCCGTAGGCAGCTCCCAAAAACAGAACCGGAACGTTGAGCCGACTGGTTAGTCGGTCGCCGAGCATTCCCCACATGTGCAATGGATTAAAAGGAGCCATTCGGCGGTTAGTTGCCGCCTGACTAAACACAAGGGGTAAGTTGGCTTCGGGCAAATCATCTTCAAACCAATCGACCACAGAAACCCGGTGGTCGGCGGCACCGGGGTTTGAGACGTGACCACCTGATGCGTTGGATTGCCCCGCCACAATGAACACTTCGCCAACGCCAACGCGCTCAACAGCGACTTCGGCTAAAACAACAGCATTGGGTAAGGCTCGCACGAATAGCCGATACCAACCTCCCTTGAGCGTTACCATACCGGCAAACCGACCATTCTGGGGCGAGGCATCTGCGGTTAACCAACCTGTAGAGGTACCCTGACCCGCTTGGACGGCTTCGGCCCGAATTTCGATACGATTTGCCGATGAAGGACAAATACCCGTTATAGGTACTGCCGTTTCATTTTGGTTGTTTCGTTGAAAAACAATGCGATTTTGCGGGCGGATCACCGTGAACTGCCCAAGGCAGATTTCGCAAAAAAGTATGAAAAATAACGTGAGTATATTCTTTAGCATAACAAGAGGCTATTTACCAGGCAAGGGCAAAAATTATGCTAAAAAAAATCAGGGCTACCCCAAAGTAGCCCTGATTTCGTAAATTGGTCACTATAAAAAAGTCTACATCATCTGTTCATTGCTGTGTAATTAATTATTTACCAATAAGTTAGACCGTCTACAAGAACCGGGCCAAAAACAATCATTGCTTGGTTGGCTTTTGGTCTGTTGTGATTGATTGCGTGGAGCTGGTTGCAAAAGTGGCAATTGCTTTCTCATCTAAACCACCAATGATTTCTACTTGAGGCATGACTTTTTTGAGTTGAGCCAAACCCGTTGGCGTAACCTTGGTTTGCCACAGATAAATGGTGCGCAGATTCTTTAAACCCGTCAACTCGGCCAGGCCGGCATCAGAAATAACTGTGCCATACAAATTCAGGTAAGCCAGATTCTGAAGTCCTTTCAGATTTTTCAGGCCCGCGTCGGTAACGTTGGTTTGTTGGAGGTGGAGTTTATGCAGATTTTTTAGTTGGGCAATCTGCACAAGGGTGGCATCGCCAATCTGGGTATTGCTCAACTTCAGCCAAACCAATTGTTCGCTCAGGGCGGGTAGGGCGGCCGCGTCGGCATCATTAAACGTTTTGGCGTTTACCGCACTCACTTCCAGTTGGTTCTGCTCTTTCGATAGGGGAATCACCAGCAAGCCCGTCTTCCGAACGGCTTCCAGCGCTTTTGGGCTGGCCGCAGCCACCTTCATTTTCAGTACTTCGGGTTCGGGGGCAGGCTCCATGTTTTGCGTGGGAGCCACTCCTGCCCCAGGCTCTTTGCCCGCTGCCCCCC
>JAJAYX010000101.1 GCA_026785985.1 Rudanella sp.
AACTCCATACGTAGTTGGTATCGATAGAGAGCTGCCCAAAAGCGGGCTTATTTTCGGGTGCTAAGGTAGCCAACAAATAGGACTATTTGGTTATTTGCCAGATTATTTCAATTTTATGACCGGAACGCACTAAATAAATAGTGGTACAACAGGTTTTTAAACAGGAACCGACCTGACGGCCCATTCCAGATTTTTGGCCCAGCAAATGTAGTACCGTCGGACAATGTGTGTCAGTGCTTTGATGTTGGGTAAATCCGACGCATCGGCAATGTCGATCACCTGCCCCGTTTTCAACTTGATGTTGATCTGATCGCCCGATGGCAGATAAGCCGCATTGGTCGCTTGTCCTTCAACTAAGAAATACGACATTTCGTCGTCGGTGATGCCCTGTTGCCAAAGTTGCTGCTCGATCTCGGACACCAGTTCGGGCGCAAACGGCTCCGTGGCATGAACAATCTTATACAGGTGCCGGTCAAGCAGCATCCGGCAAATAGACGACAGCACCCGGTCAGAGTGATTGCTCCAGTATTTAATGCAGGCCCACACGTCGAAATCGTCTAATTCCGTGAAGGCTTTCAGGTAATGCGGCTCCGTCTGAAACGCCACTAAACTAACGTCGTTCTCCAGAAAAAGTCGGAAAGCGGGTGAGGCAAACAGAGACGATGAGCCGGGTTGCCGCACCAGAAACCGCGCCCGGCGCAGCACCTGAATCAGCATGGATTCCACACAAATCGACGTTTTGTGCAGATACACCTGCCAGTACATAATCCGGCGGGAGTTCAGAAAGTTTTCGATACTCAGAATTCCTTTGGCTTCCACAACCAATTGGTCATCAACCAAGTCGAGCATTTTAATGATTCGGTCGGCCCCGATAGTACCCTCAGCCACGCCCGTATAAAAACTGTCGCGGTTGAGGTAATCCATCCGGTCCATATCTAACTGACTCGACACCAACTGATGGAAAAAAGGCCGTTCGTAGGTGCCATCGAACATGCGGATGGCCAGCGAAAGTTGCCCGCCAAACTGTTGGTTGAGGTCGTGCATCAATAGGAGTGAAACTTCCTCGTGCGGCACGTTTACCAGAAAGCAGGATTCCAGCACATGAGAAAACGGCCCGTGACCCACGTCGTGGAGCAAAATGGCAATTTGGGCAGCCTCGCATTCATCGTCGGTGATGAGGTGGCCCTTGCCGCGCAGCGTTTGCATGGCCTGACCCATCAGGTGCATGGCACCGAGGGCGTGATGAAAGCGCGTATGAAGGGCCCCCGGATACACATATTCCGACATGCCCAACTGCTTGATTCGCCGGAGCCGCTGAAAATACGGGTGTTCAACGAGGTCGTAGAGGAGTTCGGAAGGGATCGTGATAAAGCCGTAGACCGGGTCGTTCAAAATCTTCTTTTTATTGACGGAAGGCAAGTGGAAACGTATCTGGTTTGAGTCAAAGATACGGCGGTGAAGTCAGAAAGTTTTGCACTGCTTACGCACCAACCTTTCTACTGGCTCTTGCAAACTGGTATTCACTGTTGTATATTTGCAGTACAGAATGGCTTTATTTATTCTGTATGGGCTTGTAACTCAGTTGGTTAGAGTAACTGACTCATAATCAGTAAGTCCCTGGTTCGAGCCCAGGCTGGCCCACAAAACCCCTTTTTTCGGCAACGGAGAAGGGGTTTTGTTTTTTCAGTGAATCGTCGTAAATCGCTTACTTTAATACGCATCAACAGCATACTTATGACCGTTCAAACCCTTGATACCGGCTTCTTTAAACTCGATGGAGGAGCCATGTTCGGCGTGGTGCCGAAGTCCCTTTGGAACAAACTCAACCCCGCCGACGAGCGAAATCTGTGTTCATGGGCGTTGCGCTGTCTGCTCATTGACGATGGCAACCGGCTTATACTGGTTGATACGGGGATGGGCGATAAGCAGGATGCCCGCTTTTTTGGCCACTACGACCTGCATGGCGACGCGTCACTACTAAACTCAATCCGGCAGGCTGGTTATGCCGAAACCGACATCACCGATGTCTTGCTGACGCACCTTCACTTCGACCATGTGGGCGGGGCCGTCAAGCGGGAGTCTGACGGGCAATTGATTCCCACCTTTCAAAACGCCACCTATTGGACACACAGCGGTCATTGGCAGTGGGCCACCCATCCAAACCCCCGCGAAAAAGCCTCGTTCCTAAGCGAAAATATCCTGCCTATTCAAGAAAGCGGCCAATTGTCCTTTATGGATAAAACCCCGGTCGACCTGCCCGGTCTGGAGTTGATTTATGTAGATGGCCATACGGAGAAAATGGCCCTGCCTAAACTGGTTATCAATGGCCAGACATTTTTGTTTTGCGCCGACTTACTGCCCTCGTCCTACCACATTCCCATGCCTTACGTGATGAGTTATGATCTAAGCCCCCTGCTGACAATGGACGAGAAAGCGCGGATACTGACTCAGGCAGCCGCCGAGAATTGGATTCTGGTATTTGAACACGTCCCCGTTGTTGAAGCTGCCACGGTGGTTATGACAGAAAATGGAGTGAAAATTAAAGACAAAGGAGCCTTGCGGGAGTTTATACAGTCATGACTATCGGCCTTGTATTATAGGGAGGAGGGGCGCGGGGAATCGCCCACCTTGGTGTTCTGAAAGCATTAAATGAACAGGGCGTTCGTATTGACCGGATTGCCGGCACGAGTGCGGGGGCCATTGCCGGGGTGATGGTTGCCAATGGCTACACGCCCGAAGAAGCCCTCAAAATTGTGGAATCGTCTTCGTTTATGAAGCATTTGCGGCCTGCCTGGAACCGAATGGGGCTGCTCCGTATCGACACCGCCATCGACCTATACCGAAAATTCATTCCCCACGATAGTTTTGAGGGCCTGAAAATTCCCCTGCATATCGGGGCTGTCGATCTGAACGAAGGCGACTTCGACGTGTTCGAATCGGGCGAGTTGATCCGGCCTGTGTTGGCTTCGTGTTGTTTGCCCGGCATCTTTGAACCCATGTTGCTCAACAAGCGGCAATATGTGGACGGGGGCGTTCTGAATAACCTGCCCGTTGAGTTGATCGAAAACAAAGTCGATGCGTTGATTGGCTCCCATTGCAATCCGTTTGGCCTGACCAAGCCCATCACCTCCATGAAAGGAGTTATCGAACGAAGCCTGATTCTGGCGGTGCAGAGCAAAACTAAAGAACGCTTTGCCAAATGCAACGTCCTGATTGAACCTCCCGAACTAACCAGCTATGCCCTTTCGGATGTGAAACACGCCCGCGAAATTTTCAGAATTGGCTACCAGCATACGAAGCTGATGGCAAAGCAAATTGACCAGATTTTGTCTCATTAATTCCTAAAGAGCCTCCGGCAGATGAGCTGCGTAAGGCCCCCTTTTTTATAGTAATAATGTTTCCTTATTGTGAACAAGCTGGTAACTGTTAAAACAGCCATAGTGAGTACTTAAAATTAAAATAGTACAATTTTTTGTATCCATATACCTAAATAGAAGTGGTATTTAAGAATAATAAAATAAGCCTATTGAGTACTTATACTATAAATTGCTTTATAAAAAGAATCTGTATTGCTCTATATGCCAAATTTAATTTCGACTCAAGCCTATCCATTAAAATTTTATTAACCAAGACTTTTAAAAGGTAGTCCTATTGCATTGTGTAGTGTTCCTCTTAATTTTGTGGTAATTCTACTTGTTATTATCAACCTAAAAAATCACAGAAGTACATGAGGAAAACTCTACTGGTGAGCCTACTGATGGTGTGTTCACTTTGGACCTTTGCGCAGGAGCGGAAGGTGACGGGCAAGGTTACGTCTTCTGAAGACAATGGCGGGATGCCCGGCGTGTCGGTTGTACTAAAAGGTACAGCCAAAGGAACCAATACCGATGCCGACGGAAACTACATAATGATGGTTCCTTCGGCTGGCGGCAAATTGGTATTTAGTTTTGTGGGTTCCGAAACCCAGGAACTGGAAGTAGGTAACCGCTCATCGTTGAACGTACGTTTAGCCAATGATTCCAAGCAATTGGGTGAAGTTATTGTGACGGCCGTTGGTATTCAGCGCGACAAGAAAGCGTTGGCCTATGCCGTAAGCAACGTGAAAGGCAGCGACCTGCAGCAGCGTTCGGAGCCAGACCCCCTGCGGGCACTGGCCGGCAAAGTACCGGGCGTAAACATTACGGCTGGTAACGGCGCACCGGGTGCCGGTACGCGGATTACGATCCGGGGGAATAACTCGTTTACGGGTAACAACCAACCCCTATTCGTTATCGACGGTATTCCGTTCGATAACTCGGTAAACCAAACGGG
>JAJAYX010000102.1 GCA_026785985.1 Rudanella sp.
ATAATACCTGGGTCCCGTTCGTGGCCCGGATAAAATGGGTAGTAAGAAGCCCGTGCGATCATCCAGGAAAGGTTACTGAACTTGCTGTCCTCGCGGGTTTTATTGATCAAAATGCGCATGTTATCCACGTATCCGTCAGTGGTTTGATACATATTGTCCGACTCACCCTGGTGCCACAGAATGCCCCGAACTCCGGTTTGACTGGTATAATAGTGCAACGTTGACCGCAGGGGACGATACGGCACGTTGTTGAACCAGTCGCGGCCACCAACGCGATCTACGCCCTGAGCCGCTTCGCGCCAGTTTTGCGTGGACGAACCCTGGTGGGCAGCACCCAGAAACAACACCGGTACGCCCAGCTTCGCCACCAGCCGATCTCCTAAACCTCCCCAGATATACAACGGATTAACCGGACCGCAATTGGTGCCGGCACCAGCCTGCGCAAACGCCATAGGCAACGCTTTTTCGTCGAAGTAATTCGCGTTGCTTTGCCGTTGATTCACCACCGACACCCGGTCGTCGGTGGCGGGCAGACCCAGACCCGGTTCGCCGAAGTTATTGGATTGCCCCGACACCACAAACACTTCGCCAACGCCAATGCGCTCCCGGCGTTGCCGTTCCAGTTCGGTGTTGCCCGCCAGCGTAATGAGTTCGAGATCGTAGAACCCGCCCACCGCCGGAATCGTAATCTGATACACCCCATTCTGTACGGTTCCCTCGCGCCACTCGGTGGTTTGGCCTCCTTGCCGGGCCACCAGGCGGCCTTTCACGCGGTTAGCCTGTGCCAACACCCGGCCACGCACAGGAACCAATGCCGAGTTGTCGAGCGATCGTTGGAAAACCATCCGGCTAACCGGCAAATCAATTGTAATGGTCTGGCCCTTCAGCGGTACTGTCAGTAGGCTTATCAGGCATAGTGTGAAGTAAATGAGAGCATTCATGACGAAGTGTGTAAAGGATTTTCAGTTATAAAAATAGTGTATTTAATGCCATTTTAATACTAATAATCTGAATGATCTTTTTTTGTTTGAAAGGGTTGTAAGTGGTCTTTGATTCTTTTGTTTTTATGGCCATTTTTGGCCATAAAAAACCAGCTCAATATTTGATAATGAGCGAGTTAGTGGATAATAAATTTGCTGAAGTTTTTTTTGAATACTCAGGCTGTTGCGGTTGGTCAGGCCCTCACTTTTTCTTTGTTGTATTTGTTACGATAGTCGACGGGGGAGAGACCGGTGAGTTTTTGAAGACAAGCCGGAACGCTTCATTGTCGGAGTAACCCACATCATACATGACTTCGTTGATCGTTTTGCGGCTGCTTTCAAAGTCTTTCTCGGCCGCTTCGACTTTTACCCGCTGAATATACTCGTTCACCGTATTGGATGTCGCCCTTTTTGAACCGGCGTTCCAGATTCCGGCGACCCAACGCAAATTCTGAGGCCAGTTGATCAACGGAAATTCGATCCTGAAAATTAGCTTCTATAAATCCCTGCGCCTTTTTAACGGGTTCGTCTTCATGTTCTTTTTGCCGTTGAAAAATGGTGAAGGGAGATTGTGTTTCCCGATCAAAGTCAATGGCGAAAACCCTGGCGCACAGAATAGCCATCTCGCCATTCGCCAATCTCCATTTCAACAAAAGATGGGTTTTTATTTGCCAAAAAACCAAAAATAATCGACTAACTTACTGTTTAATAACTAAACAATCGCTATCTTTATATAGTGGTTCAACGGCTCCGACCACCCGGAACAAGAACATGACACGAAAACAAATTGATAACCTACTGCAAACCTCTCGATCACAACGAGATTATGCCAAGCGCATGATAGATGAGCAGTTCAATCAACTCGATAAGCGCAACGACCTGACGCGCTGGTTTAAACTCTACCTCCTTCACAAGTCATCAGTAGAATGGTTAGAGAAGCAAAAGGCCGACGATGAGTAAAACCGGGGGTGCAAGCGGCAGCGACCGACCGTCCCCACAACTCTAAATAGATATGATACGGGAACAGATTAATTTTGCAAAAGAACTGGCTGAAGCCGAGCGGCAATCGGCCGAAAGCCTGAAGGTATTACAGCAACACGGGTTTGTTGTTGATACGGCGGAGTGGCTAACCATTAAGCGATACGCTGAGAAGTATGGCGTTAGTCAGCAGGTGGTGGTAAACTGGCTTAACAGGGGCGTAGTACCTGCTGACTGTACGATGGTGCTACATGAATTTAATGATATGAGACTGGTCAAAGATCAGTCTTACCGCTAACGGTGTCAACCCGCTTCGGCCGTCCAAATAGTTCTTGTGACCATGCAAAAACGCCCTAACTTTTAGCGAGGGCGTTTTTTTGTACCTCATTCGGATCGGCACAGATAATTCAAAATTAGACAGCCTGTTGATCATCGACCCCTGAATATGCAAACTCGATTGATTCAATAGCCAGTTTAGCCTCCTGAACATTGAATTCAGAAAGGCTCCATTTAACCGGCCATGCATCATGAAATGTCCAGGTTTTCAGCGGAGACCCTTTCTCATTCAGCAGCATTACATTGATCGTGTGCGTGGTTATTGGCGCGGTTAGCACTGAGTTGATCGTTTTCAGTAACCAATCTGAGTCATCGAGACCAATTGATACCTTAAAATAGAACCCGACCGCAAAATCTGCACCCATGTCTTTTCACTTTAAGTATTTCAAATGTGATGCTAATTAGTACGATAAGGTACTGTCAACCGGAAGCCGACTTTTGAGCTTTTCAAGTCCGTCCTGTCAGGCACGTAAAATGTCAGCAGAAATTCACTTTGAAAACAACACTTGGCTGGTTTCATCCGACGGTGCTGAGTGTTGATAGCCCAGCAAGCTACTTGAAAAAACGCACGTA
>JAJAYX010000103.1 GCA_026785985.1 Rudanella sp.
ATCAACGAGTGTGTAGATATTAAT
The DNA here is from genome assembly GCA_026785985.1 of Rudanella sp. GTDB lineage: Bacteria > Bacteroidota > Bacteroidia > Cytophagales > Spirosomataceae > Rudanella. The sequence goes on from JAJAYX010000103.1 coordinate 25, forward strand.
TGGTAGTAGTAAAGCTCAAATTTAGGGAGTCTTTTCCGTCATTCATACGAACAGAACGCTTGTTGGTATCATTTTTTTGCATCGGAACATCTATTTTACCACCTTCTTGTTGGTAAGGTCAAGTGTCGGTAAACCGTTGCCGATAGGGTTAATGTATCGCTGCACAAATTGTGCCAATTGCCCTAAACTGCCCAAAATAGTTGTTTGTCCAAATAGCACTTTTGGGGCCATTAACTTTACGCTAAGAACATATTATCAACTATTGGTAGCACAAAACTGCCTGTTCAGTCCATCAAACTGCCCGTTAAAATCATTTAATTTAGGTTTAAGGACGTTTAATTCATATTTCAATATTAATAATATGGTTACAATATACTGTATCCCATCAATCTTCTTATTGATATATGTTATTTTCAGTATTGAGGTCAGGAAACCGCTCATTAGGGGCTTTGACCTGCCTTAACGCACTTTTTGGCGATAGTTTGTCAACCAATTTGTAACAGGGTGAGCATACCACAGCGATGAACGGGCCAGCGTATAGTGGCTCCGAAAGTTGAGTGGTGGGTGTTTGACAACCCTACCCCATACGTAGCTCCGAACAGCCCGCTGTTTCGGGTTGGAAAAGCTACGTATATAGGGTATCGTTAGGCTGGATTTTACGCTGGGTAACTCAGCCAAACTTGTCGTACACCCAGTTAGCTATCGAAAAAAACAAAACCAATTGATTTGTCAGACACGCATAACTCATGAAACAACTCATTTACGTATTCGCGCTGGTGCTAACCGGCGCACTCACCCTACCGAACGCGGCCCTTGCCCAGGTAAAAATCGGGGCCAACCCCGGCACCATTGGCAGCAGTAGTGGCCTGGAGGTGGAAGCCACCAATGGCAAGAAAGTCATTGTCAATAAGGGTGATGGTACATTGATGATTCAGAATGTACCGGCAAGTACTACTAACACATCTATTTTGACAATAGATGCAAATGGAGTAGTCAATAAACAAACACAGTCTGCAGCTTCAATGTCAACTTATTAGCTACTCAGTGCGTCGCTGGAGACGTAATAACAGTGAGCGTTGCACCGTATGTGGGTGGTGGGTCGTGGAAAACAGGTACGGCTGGCCTTAACCAACTCTTTCTACCAAGTTTGGTTGTGCTAAAGCCTTAAATTCTGCTGTACGCCATAAAGGTTTATCTCCCCGGATTCTTGCCCGACTTCTATCAGGTAACAACCAAAACGGGTGAGGAGGTTAGTTGCCCAACCGCGCAGGTCAGGCGGGGGAAAGGCCGCCAACGCGCTCGGTCACGATCTGTTTGAGGGCTTTGAGGATGCGGAAGATGTCGAAGAGGTCGTCGGAGGTGGCCGAGTAGCCGGGGCTGGTGGCGTAGTGGCGGCCTTCGAGGGTGAGAAACCGCCACGAGTCGCCCACAACGTAGCAGCCGTAAAGCGGAAACGCACCATTGTTCAGTTCCTGCCAGGCCAGCATCGCGGCTAAGCACTGACCGGCAGGGTCTCCGTTGGGGTCGGTGAGTCTTTTGTACTCCTGAATAGCAAAATAAGGCTGTTCGGGTTCGCGGGAACCGCTGGCCACCATGCCATCGACGCGCCCAAACAAGCGCGTATCATCGACAACGGCATCCAGTTCGCGCTGGCTAAAATGGTTGAACTGGAGGGTCGAAAAGTTTACCAACCCGAACAGGGGGCCGATAAAGTGGGTATCCAGTTCGTACTCATTCCAGTCGTGAACGTTGAAGTCGAGTAGTTGCTGATAATGAAGAAGGGCTTGTCGCTCGAAATCTGACATATCGGCGGTCATCGAGAGCCAGGCAGTCAACGAGGGGAGCTGCTTTACCCGCTGCGTCTGAAACGTTTTGTCGAGGTATTTGAGGGTGCAGTTGACCAGTGATTTTTCAGTGAGTGCCATAACCAGTATGATTTACCCCAAAGATAAAACGTTTAGCACGGGCTACCGGCCACAGATGACACTAAACCAATTGTTGAACCAATCAAAACCGTCTGATTAGCAGATTACGTACATGAAAAAACTGATTTACTTAGTCGCGTTCCTCCTGACCGGCGCACTTGCCCTGCCCCACGCGGCCCACGCCCAGGTAAAAATCGGGGCCAACCCCGGCACCATCGGCACCAGCAGCGGCCTGGAAGTGGAAGCAACCAATGGCAAGAAAGTGATTGTGGATAAGACCGATGGTACATTGACGATTCAGAATGTACCGGCGAGCACTACTAACACATCTATTTTGACAATAGATGCAAATGGAGTAGTAAATAAACAAACGCAGTCTGCACCGGCTTTGCCGATAGTGTTTGGTACGTTAACGGCTACTGGAAGAACATTGACTCCTAGTCCCCCTACGATTAGTAATTTTTTTGGTACAGGTGCATCTATCACCCTACCTGCCAATTCGAAGTATGTTGTAAACTTTACGCATACGTTAAGATCCAGTACGCCCGCTGTTGCTTCCGGTACGGGACTGGTACGTGCTACGTTGTCAGATTCTAATGCAGATGGAGTAGTCCAATCAGCAGATATCACCGGGCCAGTTATAGCACTTGGTATTATAAATCTGGCTGCCACGACCGGTATTCTTAGTGGAGCATTTGTAATTACTAATACAACAGCTTCACCCAAAACATATTATATGAAAGGAGTACTGGATGTAAATAGCAGTACTGGTGCGGGTAGCTCCTATAATCTTCCTGCTGGATACTCAATATTTGGGTTTGGCGGGCCTTCTGAAGGTGGGTTCTATGGTATCCCGGTTAACTAAACACCTCTTCCCCAAACCCGTGGTCTGTGTCTCCACAGACCACAGTGTAAAGCATCAGGTTCGCCAGCGATGAGCCAACCCACAAAAATCAAACTCATTAAACCAACACAAACCGTCTGATAACCAGACAGCCTACACATGGAAAAACTCATTTACAAATATGCTGGTGGTGCCAAGCGGGGCCCGGCCGCATTCGGACTGCTCCTCGCGCTTATGCTGTTGGGCAGCGCGGCCAACGCCCAGGTCAAGATCGGGGCCAACGCCAAAACCATCGGCGCATCGAGCAACCTCGAAGTGGAAGCGGCCAACGGCAACAAAACTATTGTGGATAAAGCTACCGGCCAGGTGACCATTAAGGATGGGACGCAAGGGGCCAACAAAGTGCTGACCTCGGATGCTAATGGGGGTTCGAGTTGGCAATCTCTGACCACACAACGCATTCCTGAAACAGTATGGATTGGCGAACAGTCGAGTGCCGACTATGTCGTGACCCGGTTTGCGGGATTTGATGTTCTAAAGGATCGTATTCCACTGATACCCAGAGCTGGCTCACTACCGGGGTATGACCCGACAACCAAGAAGTACACTATTCAGCAAAGCGGTTATTACCGGATACACATAGGGGCACTTTTGATTGGTACCTTAACGGCAGCACAGGCTCCAAATACAACCGCTGTGCTTTACATGGGGACATTTAGTGTACTGCAAAAATACGACAACATCAATAGCGGAACCGGGCCGGTTTTGTCAACATTCTGGGAAGCTTATATGCCAGCCGGGACGGTGGTTGATGTCTATGTTATTTCTACGGGCGTATCAAACCAGAACGTAATCGTAAGAGGAACATTCATGTCGGTTACGAAACTGTTCTAAACGGCTTGTAATCAAACTGTTAGTACCCCTCGTTCACCAACTTGCCCACTCTCCATCTACCTGCACGCACCGATTGCTACATACTTCGACCGTGTTGGTATCGGTTTCGGTGGGCCTACTGCCCGGCTACAATCTAGCGGCTGGTCAGCGAAGGGCGAAGGGATTGACAGGGGTCAGCCCGGCGATGTCCGTGAAGTCGGAGGTTTTGCGGGTGCGACCGGGCTGGCGTTCCAAGGTGAGGTTGTGGATGGTTTCTGGCCCATCATCCTGTTTATCAATCAGTAACCTGTAAGTGAGTTGCTGCTACCCCTATCAGGGTGACGTTTACGGACGCAGACTTCCCCGGCTTGTTTCCTGCTCAAACGGGGTGGAAACGACATTTAATCGAATTAAACGAACATAAATATGCAACGAGTCCTATACCTGTTGTTCGCCTATCTCGGTGTTGTAACCGGAATATTGGCGCAAACCAACGTCACCTCGACAGTGCAGGTGCATTCGGGCGGGCACATGGCGGAGTATAACGTACTGACGTTTACGTCGGGCTACGTTGTTACACCCCGTAACGAACCCACCGCCAACCTGAGTTTTCGGCCCGGATCGAGCTACGGGGGAGCCTCTGATGCCAGCCACGTGAATGGCTATACCGAAAAGGTTGGCACTACGGCCTTCACGTTTCCCGTTGGCGATGGTACCACGCTGCGTCCGGCGGGTATGTCGGCTCCTACCAGCGGCACATTCCAGGCGGCTTATTTC
>JAJAYX010000104.1 GCA_026785985.1 Rudanella sp.
GAGTACAACTCCACGGTACAACCAACTATGACGACTGAACTGATTATTACCCGCCCTGCCCGGCCCTTTATTGGCGAGGAAATGGACTTGAAAACCTGGGCTGATGTGAAGCCCTTTTTTGACAATTTGCTTCACCGTCCCCTGCCCAGTGCCGACGTGCTTCGGCAATGGCTCCACGACCGGAGCGAACTCGAATCATACCTTTCCGAAAATTTCGCCTGGCGATACATCCGCATGACCTGCGACACCGCCGACCCCGGTTTGGTGGAGCGGTTCAATTTTTTCGTGGAAGAAATACAGCCGCACCTGTTATCTTGCAGCAACGAACTCGACAAACGTACCGTCGAAAGTCCGTTTATTGACGAGTTGGCGCGGGAACCGGAATACGCCGTGATGATGCGCGGGATGTTGAGAGCCATCGAGATTTTCAGGGAAGAAAATATACCGCTGCAAACCGAACTCCAAACCCGCGAACGGGAGTACGGTGCTACTGTTGGAGCCATGACAGTGACCCTGCCCAACGATGAGGGCCAACCCGAAGAGATCACCCTGCCCAAAGCCTCCGACCGGCTTTTCGACACCAACCGGGCTGTGCGCGAGGAAGCCTGGCGGGCCATCTGGCAACGGCGTTATCAGGATCACGAGAAACTCGACGCGCTGATGACCGACCTCGTCACGCTCCGGCATCAGGTGGCCCAAAACGCCGGGTTTGCCAATTTTCGGGATTATTCGTTTACTGCCCTTGGCCGTTTCGACTACACCCCCGGCGACTGCTTCAATTTTCATGAATCGGTGGCCGAAGCAGTGGTTCCTTTGCTAAACGATTTAGCTGTAGCTCGCAAATCAGCTCTGAATCTGAGCGAGTTGCGCCCCTGGGATACCAAAGTAGACACCGAAGGCCGGCCTGCTCTTGAGCCGTTTCAGACGGGCGAAGAACTCCTGGAGAAGTCAGTGCAATGCTTTGATAATCTGGACGGTAGCGGTCAGTTAGCGGGTTTCCTCCGCACGATGCGGGCCATGCGCCACCTCGACCTGGAATCGCGGAAGGGCAAGGCACCGGGTGGCTACAATTACCCGCTCGAAGAAATTGGGGTGCCGTTTATTTTTATGAACGCCACCTCCAGCCTGCGCGATTTAGTGACGATGGTGCATGAAGGAGGACACGCGATTCACTCATTTCTGACCCGCGAGTTACCCTTACAATCCTTCCGAAATCCGCCCATGGAAGTAGCCGAACTGGCTTCGATGGCAATGGAATTACTCTCGATGGATCATTGGGATGTGTTTTTCGAGAACCCCGAAGACCTCCGCCGGGCGCGGCTTCAGCACCTCGAATCGGTGATCGAAACCCTGCCCTGGATCGCCACCATCGACAAGTTTCAGCACTGGATCTACGAACATCCGACCGGGTCGCGCTCGACCCATACAGTAGCCGAACGCGGGCAAAACTGGCTCCGAATTTATGACGAGTTTACCGACACCGTTACGGACTGGTCGGGGTTTGAGACGTATAAGGCAAACATCTGGCAACGGCAATTACACCTGTACGAAGTGCCGTTTTATTACATCGAATACGGCATTGCTCAACTGGGAGCCATTGGCGTTTGGCGGAACTACCGGCGCAATCCCAAGGCTGGCTTACAGGGATACATTAATGCATTAAGCCTTGGTTACCAAGCTACTATACTCGAAATATACGCAGCCGCCAACGTCCCGTTCGATTTTTCGAAGGAACACATTAGTGAGTTGATGGCCTTCGTTTCCGACGAAATCAAAAAACTAACCACCAACCACTAATCACTAACCACTTATTTTTTACCTTTGCACCAACGAATTCGTAATCAGGAAAATGAAAAGCACACTGACTAAACTTTCACTGATCGTAGCCATTGGGTTCTCGGCAACATCCTGTGATTACCAGAAATATAACAGCATCCGCCAGGCAGATGTCCGTGATAAAGATACCTACATCTACGGTGTCCACAAAGATTCGGCGGCTGTGCAATCGAAGAATAAATATGAAGCCCGCCCTGAACTGGAAGAACGGACGCAAAAAATCCGCGAGAAACTCTTCGGAACGGGTACAATTGGCCAGGGAGTCTAATTTATAGCGATCATAGCCTGGACAGAAAAGTCGTGGCAACCGTTTAGACGGTGCTACGACTTTTTTTGTTATGCAACAAAGGGATTGCTTGCTATCTTACTGCCCTGTTCTCTCTTTATCATGGCTATCCTTTCCGCTCCCGAATCCCGCCGAACATTTCTGGGCCAACTGGCAACCGCTACTGCCCTGATGGCTACCACCAATGTATGGGCGGTTCCTCTACCACCCGCGCCTTTTACCGTTCAAGTTTTCACCAAACATCTTGATGGCTTTGGCTACGACGACATTAGTGCGATGGCGGCAGAAGCAGGTTTCGATGGCCTCGATCTGACCGTTCGGCCCGCTGGCCACGTGTTGCCTGAACGGGTTGCCGACGATTTGCCCCGAGCTGTAGCAGCCGCCAAAAAAGCAGGTCTTGCCATTCCGCTGATTGTGACGGCGCTAACGGATGAGGGTTCCCCCCATGCCGAAGCCGTTATCCGCACGGCAGCAGCCCAGGGCGTTTCGGCATACCGCACCGGCTGGCTTAGTTACCAGCCCAACGAACCAATGGAAGTTGGTCGGGAACGCATTCGGGGTTAGCTGACGGGTTTGGCTAAACTAAACCAGACGCATCAGATTCACGGAGCCTACCAGAACCACAATGGGCTGCAATTTGGCGCACCCGTCTGGGATTTGGCCGACGTGTTGCAGGGGCAGGATGCCCGGTATCTGGGGTGCCAGTACGACCTGTATCATGGCATCATCGAAGGCGCAAACAGTTGGCCACTTGGTTTCCGGCGCATCCACCCCTTTGTCCGCACCATCGACGTAAAAGACTTTCGGTGGGCTGGTTCGGGCCGTGCGCTCAAGATCGAAACAGTGCCACTGGGCGAGGGACAAGCCGACTTCCCAGCCTTGTTTCGATTGTTGAAACAGCTAAACATCCAACCCCAGCTATCGCTCCATTTCGAGTATCCATTGCCCACGGCATCTGACGGGGCAGTAGGCCGAAAAACGCTGATAACCAGCATGAAACGCGACCTCGCGGTGCTGCGCGGCTGGTTGCGGGACGCGGGCCTGAAGGAATTTATTGCCCCAAATAGCCCACTAACCCGCTAATAGACTTAATTCCCAACTTTTCGGCCTGTGGTCGGCGCATCATCAGGCAATAGCTGTTGTTGAAACCCAGCGGGGGTAGCCACCGAAGGCCATACTGACGCTGGAAACGATCCTGCACATACGCATACACCGAATCGGGCTGCATCGACAGACGGGCCATTTCGGTGGGCGAGGGTTGTAGAATAACCAACAAACCCGTGCCGGTATATTCGGGGTAGAAGTCGATGGCACCAGTGCGGAGCGCGTCGAAGCAGATTTGGGTGCCCCCCAGCCCCGTCCGCGATTCCACTGTCAGGTTGGTAAACCCCTCAATTAGTTGCTTATAGACTTCGGCCAGGATATACTGCTCCGAAAACACCTTCGACCCCATCCGAACAACCGCCCCGGAGGTTTGGGCCGACGGTGCGCGTAAAAGTCCCTGTTGTTTCAGGAAATCGCGGGCCACGGTCTGCGGCAGTTCGTGCCGAAAGTCGACTCGGTAGTTGAGGGCAGTCATCACCGAGTCGGTGAGTTTTCCGGCCAGCCGGTTCATGACGGGGCCAAGTTCGGGGTAACGGTCAAGGGTGGCCTGTCGCACAACGGGGGCCGCATAGTAGGGAGGAAAAGCTTGTTTATCATCGTGCAAAACCACCAGATCGAACGCCCGAACCCGTCCATCGGTAGAGTAGCCGCTGATGATGTCCACCTGATTCCGGTGAATGGCTTCGTACATCAGGTTCTGGTCGATGAGCCGGGGTTTGAGTTGCAGGCCATACGTTTTTTGCAGGCCCGGAAACCCATCGGCGCGTCCGTAAAATTCGTGAGCAAAACCGGCTACCAACTTGTCCTGTCGGCCGGGTGTTAGCGCAACCATCACCGTCAGCAATGGCACCGCCACCAGCGCGACCAACACCACCCGGCCCCGTTTGCCCTGCAACAATGGCCCCTCGGCGCGCCGTTGCAACCAGGCCAAACCCGCATCGAAAGCCACCGCCAAACCCGCTGCCGGCATGGCCCCGGCCAGCATCATGGGCGTATTGCTGAGGGCAATTCCGCCAAAAATAAACTCGCCCAATCCCCCGGCGGCTACGTAAGCCGCCAGCGTCGCCACGCCCACATTGATAACAGCCGCCGTGCGGACTCCCGCAAACAGTACGGGCAGAGCCAGCGGCAACTCGACGCGCCACAGCACCTGCCGGTCGGTGAAGCCAATACCCCGTGCTGCTTCGACAACAGCCGGACTAACGCCCTGAATGCCAACGAATGTGTTTCTAACAATGGGTAACAACGCATACAAAAACAGGGCCACCAGAGCCGGGCCGACCCCGATGCCCAATACCGGAATCAGCACCCCCAGCAAGGCCAGACTTGGTACTGTTTGCAGCACCCCAGCC
>JAJAYX010000105.1 GCA_026785985.1 Rudanella sp.
GATATTGGGGCCCTGAAGCGAGCACAGGCCGGCCCAACGATCGAATAATAGAACCAGTGTCAGGACATTACGGTATGAAAGGGCAAAATCGGCCGAGGCCATCTACAAAAATTACCCCCATAATCAGGTGAGGTCGGCTGGCATCGAATCCTCGGCCGAAATTTGCGTAACGGCCGAACTGATGCAGTGTGCCGATCTGCCAATAAGCCCCACCACCTCCCCCAACACAATCACGGCGGGGTTGCTAATGCCTTCGTTTTCAACTTGTTTCACAATACTCGACACGCGCCCAACCACCATTTTCTGGTCGGCGGTGGAGCCGTTCTGGATAATGGCAACGGGCAAATCGGCTTTGCCAACGCTACTGAAAAGGGCCGCAATTTTGGGTAATTGGTGAATACCCATCAGCACTACTACCGTGGCCGACGATTGAGCCGCCAACTGCAAATCATTGGATAATTCTCCGTCTTTGGTGGTGCCTGTCACGACCCAAAAACTCTCGGCAACGCCCCGGCTGGTGAGCGGAACCCCCGCCAACGCAGGTACGGCATACGTACTCGAAATACCGGGAACAAGGGCCACTTCAATGCCATGTTGCCGGGCAAATTCGGCCTCTTCGTAGCCCCGCCCAAACACAAACGGATCACCGCCTTTGAGCCGCACCACATGGCCATAATTCTGGGCGTAATGCACAATCAAAGGGTTAATTTCTTCCTGCGTACACGAATACGCACCCTTGCGCTTACCTACATACACCTTGAGCGCGTCGGGGCGGCAATAGTCAAGCAGTTCGCGGGCCACAAGCGCGTCATACATGACCACATCAGCCGCTTCCAACGCCCGCACCGCTTTCAGCGTAATGAGTTCAGGATCACCGGGTCCGGCACCTACGAGGGTCAATTTCATAAAGAGTTAACTATCCTGCGCCTGCATCAGCTCATGCAGGGCGGGCATGCCTTCAAATTCGATTTGGCGTTCGCGGCAGGCAAGCACGGCAGTCAGGAATTGCTCCGATTGGGCCACAAAGTCGTTGGCGAACTCCTCTGATGGTTCCTGCTTGTTAATGCAGAATACCAGCGTCTTGAACTGAGCTTCTTCGCTATGAAAACCGTCTTCGCCAACAAACACGCGGTCGAACTCCGACACGATACCGTGTTGCGTGTTGGTGTTCACATCGCGGCTCATCAAAGCCGCTTTCGCGCTGGTAATGAACACGTTGTAGGCATGATAGAGCGCGTCGGCCCAGCGGCTTTCGGCTTGTGCTTCACGTGCCCAGGTGAGTTTTTCGGTGGCTTCGTCGAGGGTAGTGGCCACGAGGTCGATCATCACCCCTGCACATTCGCCCACACCCACTTCGGTAGTATATTGGCCAGTATGATCCCAGTCGATGAAGTCGTCGGCGGTCACGAGTTTCAGATCGGCAAGGGGTTTCAGCATGGCGTAGAAATATGGCTTACCCTTCCGCCCGTAGTAATCGTTGAAATATTCGCCCTCGAAAGCATTGGTGTCGTAATCGCGCAATAGCAACCGAAGGGCATCGGGGCCGCGTTTGGTCGGAATCTTCACCACTTTATCGCCCAATTGACCTTCGCCTGCGCCATTGAATCCACCACCAAGCAACACTTGCAGGGCGGGCATCACGGCGGCTCCACTCTTGATCGATGAGCCGTGGAAACCAATATTGCCCACCGAGTGCTGCCCGCAACCGTTCATGCACCCGCTGATTTTGATCTTGATATCGTTGTTGTAAACGATGTCTGGAAACTCGTTTAGCATCATCGTTTCCAATGCCCGCGTGATGCCGTAGCTGCTCGAAATGGCGAGGTTACACGTGTCGGTGCCGGGGCAGGTCGTAATGTCGGCGGTCGTGTCGAAGCCGGGCGTAGCTAACCCCAGCGCGTCGAGTCCTTCGTGAAGCGCGACAAGGTTTTCGGGTTTCACAAACCGGAGCAGGTAACCCTGATTAACCGTCACCCGAATATCGTCGCCTGCGTATTGTTTCACTAAACCCGCCAACGCCCGCGCCGTATCCGACAGCATATCGCCCAGTAGCACCCGCAACTGCACCGCATACCACCCAGCCTGTTTCTGCTCGAAAACGTTGGTTTTTAGCCAGGTTTGATACTGGATACTGGATCGGTTCGCCGATGCGATTGGATATTGGATATTAGCTATTGGTTCAAATTCTTTATCGAGTATTGGTGTCGCGTGTTTAGTTACGTCGGCAGACTGATCTAATATCCCTTGTCTAATATCCCATGTCTTGTTTTTCAACGCCTTCCACTCTTCAGCAATCCGGTTCTGGAATTCTTCCAGGCCAAGGTCGTTGAGGAGGTATTTCATACGGGCTTTGTGCCGTTTAGTGCGTTCACCATAGCGGTCGAACACGCGGATAACGGCCTCGATAAACGGTATAACCCGCTCTTCTTCAATGAATTCAGAAACGGTTTGAGCGGCAAACGGTTGCGCCCCCAAACCACCTCCCAAAAGCACTTTGAAGCCCTTACCCCCTTGCCCTTCACCCTTTTCCCGAATCCTCGGAATCAGACCAATGTCGTGCATGTAGCCGTAGGCCGAATCTTTCTCCGACGATGATAGCGCGATTTTGAACTTGCGGCCCATATCCTGGCAGATTGGGTTACGCAAAAAGTACTCAAAAATAGCGTGGGCATACGGCGAAATATCGAACGGCTCATCGGGGTCGATACCCCCACGGGCCGAACCCGTCACGTTCCGAACGGTGTTACCGCAAGCTTCTTTCAGGGTAATTCCCGCGTCTTCGAGTTCAGTCCAAAGCAGGGGCGAATCGGCAAGTTTCACAAAGTGAAGCTGAATATCCTGCCGGGTAGTGGCATGGAGGTTGCCGGTGGCATATTTGTCGGAAACATCAGCAATGCGGATCAACTGATCGGCGGTGATGTGGCCATAGGGCAACTTAATGCGGATCATCTGCACGCCCGCTTGCCGCTGACCATAGACACCCCGCGCCAGCCGAAATTTGCGGAATTGCTCATCGGTCATCTGACCGCTGGCAAAGCCGCTGATCTTTTTCTGGAGGTCGACAATGTCGCGTTGGGCGGCTGGGCTGACGTTGGCGGAAAAGGCAACAGACATAACATGAAATAGTCTATAGATTAAATATACTACCTAAAAAAAACAAATGCCGGATGGTACGTCCGGCGTTTTGATTAAGTCTGTGAGTGCAAATGTAAGGATTTATGCAGTTGAAAAGTTCGTTTATAGGCCTGAAATTCTGCTCAACCAAACGCCCAAACCAGCTTGATAGTCTGTGAACCCGGCCAGATTCTTGTGCTTTCCCCCCTCAATCGTCGTAATTAACTCGGCGGGGTCGCGGTTCAGAAGCCGGGCCAATTTCAGGCTCGATTCATAGGGTATCAGCTCATCGTTGGTGCCGTGGAAAAAGTGCATCGGGCAGCGAACACGAATAATTCGTTCATCAGTTCGGAATTGATAGCGCATGAGTTTACCATAGGGATAGATTGGCGCATGAAGCCACCACACCTCAGGAATGCTAAAATAGGGAGCTTCGAGCAGCAACAGACGCGGGTTGTGGTCGGCGGCAACTTTAGTGGCAATGCCCGTTCCGAGGGAGTAGCCGTATAAAAGAACCTGATTTTCAGGATACTGACTTAACACATGCTGATACATGAACTCAGCATCGCGATAAAATGTGGCCTCATCGAACTCGCCTTTGCTTTTGCCAAATTGCCGGTAATCATACATCCAGACATCGTAGCCCCGGTTCAGAAATCGGTCGGCATATTGGCCCCAGCGGGTGAGATTGTCAGCATTACCATGAAAATAAAGCACCACGCCCCACTTTTGAGCAGCTTGCGTCGGGAAGAAAACCGCGTTGAGTTTAGCACCCGGCTCCGGCACAAAATTGACCTCACGGAAGGAAAACGGAAATGAAAACCGAGTCGAATCGTCCAGCGGAACATTCCGAAACAGGAAAGTTGGTTGAAAAAAATAGATCAGCGGGTAGCCGAGGAGGTAAAACATGCCTAAAAAGATCATTGCCTTTTTCATGCGTTAAACTCAATATCGCCCATAATTTGTTGCTCGATGTTGCCGAAACGGTCGGTCAGAATGTCGCCTAGAATGCGGTGATAATCGTCAAATGAGGGCAAATCGTTGTGGCCCCCGCCCTGAATGGCCACCAAATGCGTGTTCAGGGGCGCAATTTTGGCTAACCGAATACTCTAACTAAGGGGAATCAGGCGTTCTTTGGTGCCGTTAATAATATAGACCGGACAGCGTACATACTTGATCCACTGATCGGTGCGGATTTTGAACCGGAGAATAATCGAGACGGGCAAGAAGGGCAGAAACCGGTTGGTTAGTTGCGAGAAACTGTAATAAGGCGCGTCGAGAATAAGCATTTTGCAGCGCGTCACCGAAGCCAGTTTTGTGGCAAAGCCCGACCCCAGCGACCGCCCATACACCACAATCTGATTTTCGGGATAGTGATGCTCAAAGCGCATTCGGTGATAAATATGTTCCGCGTCTTTTTTGAGGTTGGTTTCTGTGCGCTTGCCGAAACTCTTGCCATAGCCCCGGTAGTCGATCATCAGTACATCGTAGCCATAGCGCGAAAAATCGCGGGCATATTTCGACCACCCTTTCACGCTGCGGGTGTTGCCGTGGAAATACATCAGTAGGCCGCGCTTTGGTTTGATAGCCGAATAGAACAGCAAGCCATTGATGTGGGCGTTGTCGCCCACCGAGAAATGGAGTTCTTTAAAGGGCGTGTTGTATTTGTACTCAAAATCGGACGAGAGCTTTTCTGGCTTAAAAATAAATCGTTCCTGAATCCAGTAGGCCAGCAAACACAGCGCAACATAGCCCGCAACGATCCAGGCAGCAGTTTGAAAGGTGAACGTGAAGAGCAGCATAGGAATCGCGATTGGGATTGAATGTCAGCAAGATAGTAATAGTTTTGGTAGGATGTTTGCCGACTACTCAGTAAGTTCGACTAATGATTGCCGCTGCCTCCAAATCAAACCTCCTTATGGCCTTCTTCGATTTACACACGCATCCCTCGTTCAAATCGTCGCTGCTGAACGATAATGTTGATCTGTGCGACAATCCGGTTGGCTTCGTGGATATTCAGTTGAATGGGCCGCTGGGAAACTGCATGGAAGCGATTGCGGGCGATTCGCTGGATTCTCAAAGCAGTTTCGGGCAGGTGCCGGGCGGCAGTCTGTTGGTCGTCAGCTTCATTGCTTTCGAGCGGGTCTATGCGTTTGTTAAGGATCTGAGCCGTATCAAAAACATCGGCCCAAAAATCCTGCCTGATATGCAGGAACAAAAAGAGAGTTATTTCGACAGGCTGGTGGAGCGCGATCTCCATCATTTTCTGCGCTTTGAGGAACAGCCTGTTGGTGAGCGACGCTACAAGCTGATTCAACGCATGGCCGACTACCCCCCCCCCCCCCCCCACCCCCCACACCACAAAAAACAA
>JAJAYX010000106.1 GCA_026785985.1 Rudanella sp.
CGCCGGCACGGTATAGTTGAACGCTACGTCGAGTGTTCCAGCCTGATTTGGAATCGCTACAGCAACCGGCGGCTGATTGTTGGGGTCGATCACGGCGAAGTTGCTGTTCGAAATATCGAAGAAGACGTTGTTGCTGGCGATGACCTTAATCCGGCACTTGTTGGCCGTTATGTTGGGGAACGTAACAGCCTCCGTACCGTCGTTGGGTGTGTTGGCCAGCAGCGTAGTCGGAAACGTCAGGCCCCCATCGGTCGAGAGCAGAATGTTCACATTGGCCGCGTTCACCGGAGCCTGATTGGTGTTGTTCACGCTCCAGGTGATGGTTTGCGTGGTGCTGCCCTGATAGGTTCCTGCGAGGTTGGTTGTTTCCAGAAACGGCCCCGAATTGCCATCCACCGTCACGGTCACGGTCTGGTAGGTCAGGCCACCCGTATTGTCGCGCACGGTCAGGCGGTGCGAGGTGGCAATACCCACCGAGGGAAGTTTATCGCCGGGCGCGTTGTTGGAGCCGTTCAGGATGGCTTCCAGACGCGGAAAGAGCCGCGCACCTGTTGACACGGGCGGGTAACTTCGGAAGAAAGGCGGCTTCGCTGTATTGGTGAAGGTCGAGGCAGTCGTGTCATCTGAGTTACCAATGTTGGTGCCTTCCCACGAATAACTCAGCACATCGTTCGCATTGGCATCCGTGGCGGTTGCTCTCAACTCAAACGGGGTTGAGCGGGGAATGGTCGTGTTGGCCGGGAACTGCGCGATGGCAGGAACAGCGTTGTTGGTGGCGGTTGAGAGGCCGCAGGAAACGTTCGCCAGAAATTCGACAGCCTGCTGATAACTGACCGTATGAAAATTCAGAAAAGGCTGGTAAGCCGGGCTTTCGTAATCATCGGCACCGCAGGTAAACCCATAGCTCATAATCGTTGCGCCGGCTCCTGGTTCAACGGAGGTGGTCACCTCACGGGTCGTACAAACCGGAATCGAACTATTGAAGGTATGGTCCATGCCGAACTGGTGGCCCACCTCGTGGGTAATGAGTTGATCGTCAAACACAGCCGCAAAACTTCCGTCGCCCACGCCCGATACGCCCTTTCCCTTTTGGGTAGCATCGCAAACGCTGCCTTTAGCGGCAATACCCCCCCCCGACCCGCGAGCCGCTCCAAACACGTGACCGATATCATAATTCTCCGGTTTGATCACGGCATCCAGGTTCGTTTGATTCTCGGTTAGCATTTGTTTCTGTTTGCTGTTATCGTAGGGATCAGTGTTGGGATTTGGGTAAACGATGTTGGTTCCGCTCACCAACTGAAACGCCACGCTCAATTCAACCCGATACACGGCGTTCATGCGGTTGACGTAAGCCACCAGTGCATTGTAGGCAGTATTGACATTGCCGCCCCCTTTGCGCTGGGTAAACTCGCCCGTTGCGGCCACAGCCAGCCGGAACGTCCGCAGCATGGTTCCGGTGTTGTTGGCTAGCCGACCTTGTCCCGTTGGCGTTTTTTTCAGGTCGATTGGGGTCAATTCAAGCCCACATTTTGCCCGCGCCCCAAACGGTTGTGCTTCGGCAGAGGCCCGCTTGGCATCGCGGGCGAAATAGGTCATATAGACCTCGCTGGTGGGATTGTCCGATGTTTTGGTATGGTAAACAGCGTCGTTTTCAACACCCAGGATGATGGCATCGAACCCACTTGAAGTCAGGGTTAACCGGATCATGTAGGTCGGGTTTGCCAACCCTTTGCCAGTGTAGGTTTTGATATCCCGGTGAGCAAGGGCAATGGCCGGAGCCAGAATCGGCGATTCGAGGATACCAAACGTTTCCACCGTGCCGTTGGGCAGCGGAATGGCCAGCCGCAACGGGGCGGCACTACTTCGAAACTCCAGGGGAGCTTTGGCCAGGTACGTCCGAAGTTCACCCGTTTTTAGTCGATACAGGGCAGACCGTTCCGGTTGGGGTCTGTCGTTGGTGGTGGCTACTCGTGCCTGCGTTGAGGAAAGCGGCTCAAAAAAGCCGGACTGCGCGTAGGTAATGGTGGTGGCCAGGATCATTCCCAGCAGCACAACTCCACATCGGAGGTAAAATGATAAACGCATGAATAGAAAATTTAAAATACGCAAAATATATGAAGGTAAATAGATTGGTGGAAGAACTCTCTTTCGGGCAAAACGGCCCAACCCCACCGGCGTGGTAGCGGGGTTGGGCCGCATAATTTCTCAAGCTGTCTGTTTACGCATTACGGATTGGCCAGTATGCCCTGCACCGTGCGGGTGCAGCCATTGGCCGTGGTAACGGTAATGCTGAACAACCCCAGCCGGTTGATAGCAAATACGCCCGTCGAGCTACTGTCTTTCTGGCGAATCTCGTAGCCGTTGACGCGGTCCAGCACAATCACCCGCTCATAGCTGTTGCCCCCCAGCACCTGGAAGTTCTGCCCCGGCGTGTTGGGCACCGTAATAGTCGGTATGCCCGTACCCATCACCGTGGCGCTGTTGTTGAACACCAGCGTCACGGTGGGCGGCACGTTGAGCGACGACTCGATGGCGAGGCTGGTGGTGCTAAAACAACCCGTTGCCAGATCGGTGATACGGACCGAGTAAGTCCCCGAGGCATTCACCAGCGCCGTACCCGCTGTGGCGTTCTGGCTCACAACCCCCGGCCCACCAAAAGCGTAGCTGAAGGAGCCTGTGCTGGTGGTGCTGGCCGTCAGCGTTGCCGAGGCCGTGCGCGCGCAGGAGATGATGCCACTGACCACCAGCGCGGCCGTTGGCACGCTGACGTTACCTGTCACAATCACGCTAGTTGTGGCCGAGCAGCCGTTAGTCCCCGTGGCCGTCATTGAATACGGGCCCGTGGCCGTAATCTCGCGGGTATTGCCCATGCCGGGCAATGCACCCGATGGACCAGAGAAGGCATACGTCAACCCGTTGCCCGAGGCCGAGGCCGTGAGCGTCAGACTGGGCTGGGCGCAGGAAAGCCCCCCCGATGGACTTTCTGTCAGAGTGGGGTTTCCGGGGGTGGCAGTATTCTGGCTGATCGTCACCGAGCTTGCCACTGCCGTACAGCCGTTGGCTCCCGTTGCCGTTACGGAATAGACCCCACTGGTCGAAACGACAATGCTCGGGGTCGTTTCGCTGGTGCTCCACAACAACCCAGTTCCCGAACTGGTGGCCGTAAGCGTCAGGCTCCGGGTGGCGCAGGTGAGGGTGCCCGAGTTTATCTCCACCACTGGAACACCGGCAGTGCCCTGAAACTCATGCGCCCCCATATCGATAACTCCGTTGGTAATCCGAGGCAGCCCGGCCACATCGACCGTGGCCGACGATGTGGCGTTGTAGAGCGCGTTGCTGCCCGTGTTAACGGCCGGTGAGCAGGCTGTCAGCCGCAGGTCATCAGTGGCTGGGTTGAAGAAAAGCGGATTGGCCGTCAGGTTGTTGCCGCCGTCGGTATAGTTGCCGTTCTGGGAAGTCTCGATCAAACTATTGGTGAGCGTTAGGCCGCTACTGGCCCGAATGGTCGGGCCATTCTCCCAGAAAATGGTATTCTGTGCTACCGAGGGGCTACTGACATCCAATGCGCCCCCGGTATTGGCACTGTTGCTGCTGAAACTGCTGTTGACCACCGTCAGCGAGGCCTGGGACCGAATGGCCCCGCCCGACCGGGTATTGTCGGTAATGGCGTTGCGGCTAAATACGCTGTTCACAACCAGCATGGGTGCCGTGTTGTTGTTACTTATAGCCCCCCCGGTCCCTCCGCTCCGGTTTTGCACAAACCGCGAGTTCCTGATCTGCACCAGACCTGTACTTGTACTACTATGCAACCCACCTCCTTCGCTTGATGGGCCGCTGGCGGTGTTATGACTGAAGTCACAGCCGGTTATAATAATGGGGCCGCTGGCACTGATGCCGCCCCCTTTTTCAACGGCCGCATTCTGCCGGATCTGGGCATTGGTGACGACCAGAGTAGTGGACGGGTTACCACTATACACGGCTCCGCCCTGCCCGTATGGGGCGGTTGTACGGTTACCGGTCATCACTACGTCGGTAAGCGTAAACAGTCCGGTATTGGAATTCGAGAGGGCCCCACCAAAGCCGGTACCACTGTTCTGGTTCAGGGTGCTGCTGACAACCCGGAATACC
>JAJAYX010000107.1 GCA_026785985.1 Rudanella sp.
CTCTCTGCGCGTTCTCGATGGTTTGGTATTCCTGTTCTCCGCCGTCGACGGTGTGGAACCACAGTCGGAAACCAACTGGCGTTTGGCCAACAATTATAACGTAGCTCGGCTGGGCTTCGTGAATAAAATGGACCGTTCGGGTGCCGACTTCCTCAATGTAGTGAAGCAGGTGCGCGAAATGCTGGGTAGCCATGCTGTTCCGCTTCAGCTACCCCTTGGTGCCGAAGATCAGTTCAAAGGTGTTATTGACCTCATTAACTTCCGGGGTATCGTTTGGAATGAGCAGGACAAAGGCATGACCTTTACCGAAGTGCCTATTCCCGACGATATGCTCGAAGAGGCTACCGAATGGCGCGAGAATTTGCTCGAAGCCGTAGCTGAATTTGATGACACGCTGATGGAAAAGTACTTTGAAGATCCAGCGTCGATCACCGAAGCAGAAATCCTGAAAGCCCTCCGCGAGGCAACCATCTCCATGAAAGTGGTGCCGATGCTCTGCGGTTCGTCGTTCAAAAACAAAGGTGTCCAAACCATGCTCGACTATGTGATGGCCCTGCTGCCTTCACCAATGGACAAGCCGGAAATTATTGGCACAAACCCCGATACGGAGGCCGAAGCCATTCGTCACCCAACGGAGTCTGATCCATTTGCTGCCCTGGCTTTCAAAATTGCTACTGACCCTTACGTTGGTCGTTTGTGCTTCGTGCGGGCTTATTCAGGCGTACTTGATTCGGGTTCATACGTATTGAATACCCGGTCGGGCAACAAGGAGCGTATCTCGCGGATTTTCCAGATGCACGCCAACAAGCAAAACCAAATCGACAAACTTCGGGCTGGTGATATTGGGGCCGTAGTTGGTTTCAAAGACATCAAAACGGGTGATACCCTGTGCGATGAGAAGCATCCAATCGTGCTCGAATCAATGGTATTCCCCGATCCCGTCATCGGTTATGCCATCGAGCCGAAGAAAACCGCCGATCAGGACAACTTCTCGAAGGCAATTGGTAAGTTGATCGAAGAAGACCCAACCCTCAAAGTGGAGTCGAACGAAGAGACTGGCCAAACCATCATCCGGGGTATGGGTGAGCTTCACCTTGAAATCATCATCGACCGGATGCGTCGCGAGTTTAAGGTAGAGGTGAATCAGGGTGCTCCGCAGGTAGCCTACAAAGAGAAACTGACCAAAAAATTTGAACACCGCGAGGTCTATAAAAAGCAGACGGGTGGTCGTGGTAAATTTGCCGACATTCTGTTCGAGATTTCGCCACGCGACGAAGAAGACGGTGTTGTGAAGTCCGGTCTCCAGTTTGTGAACGGTATTGTGGGTGGTGTGATTCCAAAAGAATTTATCCCTGCCGTACAGAAAGGCTTCAACGAGTCGATGCAAAACGGCCCATTGGCTGGTTACCCACTCGATTCTATGAAAGTTCGCCTGTTCCACGGTTCCTACCACGACGTTGACTCCGACTCACTGTCGTTTTAATTGGCGGCCCGTATCGGTTTCCGTGAGGCAGCCCGTCACGCCGGCCCTAAAATTCTTGAGCCAATCATGGCGGTTGAAGTATTGACTCCTGAAGAATACACCGGCCCCATCACGGGTGACCTAAACCGTCGCCGGGGTATCATGAAGGGTATGGATACCCGCGCTGGTTCGCAGGTAATCAAGGCGGACGTTCCCCTGTCGGAACTGTTCGGTTATATTACGGAACTCCGCACCATGTCATCAGGTCGTGCCACGGCTAACCTGACATTCGCTCACTACGAAGTGTTGCCAAACAACCTGGCGGAAGGCGTAGTCGCCAAGGCGAAGGGCACGGTTCACGCATAAGCAATTAGAAATAGCGTAAAAAAAGGGGTAGCTTTTGGGCTGTCCCTTTTTTATTGAAGGATAAGTTCGTACCTTTGCACCCTCAAAACGGGTCGGGGAGTAAATGGTTCTTTCCCAATTCCGTTCTTTTACCCCAAACGAACCAGGTATAATGAGCCAGAAAATTCGCATCAAGCTAAAGTCGTTCGACCACATGTTGGTGGACAAATCAGCCGAGAAAATTGTAAAGGCAGTGAAATCGACGGGTGCCATTGTTAGCGGCCCGATCCCACTGCCAACCAACAAAGAAATCTATACCGTACTTCGGTCACCACACGTGAATAAGAAGTCGCGGGAGCAGTTTCAGCTTTGCACCTACAAGCGTCTGGTTGACATCTATTCAACGTCGGCCAAGACTGTTGATGCCCTGATGAAACTGGAATTGCCCAGCGGTGTTGATGTAGAAATTAAAGTATAAATAGTGGTTGTTTCATAACAGAAGCAACAGAAACATACATCGGGTAAAGGTCCGAAAGGAAACCACATCTGGCATTCACAGTGAGTAAGGCGCAGTCATGCGTCGGTACGACTGTCTGAAAGGTCAGGTGTTTTTGCACCTGACCTTTTTATGTTTCGGGAGTAAATGCAAAACATGGCTTGCAGTTTCGGCTGAAAATCACTACTTTTGCGGCTCCGTTTTCGGAGAGGAGTACAAAGTTTCAAACTTTTCCCTGCTTACAACAAAAAAAATGTCTGGTTTAATAGGAAAAAAAATCGGGATGACCAGTGTGTACAATGCGGACGGGCAGGCTCTGGCATGTACAGTCATTGAAACTGGTCCCTGTGTCGTCACTCAGGTACGTAC
>JAJAYX010000108.1 GCA_026785985.1 Rudanella sp.
AACTTTTCGATTCAGTTTGCCAAAAAAGATGCCAAAACAGCGGTCATGAATATAGGGTGGGACACTACCACCGTGGCAGTGCCTATTTCCCTGTAGAACAGATTATTTTGTCGATTTCTATTATCACAGCACCAGAAACTGCCCCAGGTAATTCCGGGCGGTCAGAATGGCAGTCAAAACATCGTCGGGGCTACCTTCAAAAGCTTTGTCTTCCACTTCGATGCAGACCGAACCCCGATAGCGAACGTCGGTGAGGGCCGCGAAAAAAGCACCCCAGCGCACATCGCCAAGGCCGGGCAATTTGGGTGAATGATACTCCAGCGGGTTCGCCATGATACCGACGCGGTTCAGTTTGTCGCGATACAGTTTCACGTCTTTCAGGTGAATGTGGTGGAGCCGGTCATGGTAGTCGTAAATGGGCTTTATTTCGTCCATCATTTGCCAGATCAGGTGGCTGGGGTCGTAGTTAAGTCCCAACGCCCGCGAGGGAATAATCTCGAACATCCGATCCCAAACGGCGGGTGTGGTGGCTAGATTTTTACCACCCGGCCACTCATCGTCGGTGAACCACATGGGGCAGTTTTCAATGCCGATTTTCACGTTGTTTTCTTCGGCAACTTTCACAATGGCGGGCCAGTGCTGGGCAAACAACTTGAGGTTGTCGGCCATGTTCAGCGAGGGGTTGCGCCCAATGAAGGTGTTCACCACTGGCACCGACAGTTTGGCAGCCGCCCGGATCATCTGTTTGATGTGTTCACGGTAGAACTCGGCCTTTTCGGGTTCAGGATCGAGGGGATTTGGATAGTAGCCAAGGCCCGAAATCGACACACCGGACTGATGAGTGAGGTTTTTGATATGCACCACGTCAAGTTTGTCAACATCAATGTGGGTTACACCGGCATAACGCCGGGAATCACTATTGGCGGTGGGCCAGCACATCACTTCAACGCATTTGAACTGGTGTCCCGACGCGAATTTGAGAACGCTGTCAAGATCATAATCGGCCATAATTGCCGACACAAAGCCGAGGTTTAGCATAGAAAAAGGGTTTATGCAAAGACGCAATATCTTGCGTCTCTACGTTGGTAAATATACACTAAACGTGGCCCCCTTGCCTGGTTGGCTGGTGGCCGTGATGGCTCCGCCGTGGTTGGCCACCACTTTCTCGCAAATGGCCAGGCCAATGCCTGTGCCCGCATACTGACTCTTGCCGTGCAGCCGCTGAAAGACCTGGAAAATACGGTCGGCGTATTTCTCATTGAAGCCGATACCGTTGTCGGTCACGTTGATCCGGTGGTAGGCGGCTGCGGGTCGGGCGGGGCGCACCGAGGGAGGAACATCGGCATAAGCCACCGTCTGGCAGGTGATGGCGATGTGGGGGGGCTGGTCGGGTTGGCGAAACTTGATAGCGTTGTTGAGCAGGTTCTGGAAAAGCTGGCCCAATTGCGATTTGTCGCCCTGGATGGTGGGCAGGGAGTCTACCTGGATCAGGGCGTTTGTTTCCTGGACAGTGAGATCCAAGTCATTAAGAACCTGCTCGATTACCCGGCTGAGGATGACTGAGGAACGGCTATCTTGCTGGGTTGAGATGCGGGAATAGGTAAGTAAATCCTTAATAAGGATCGACATACGACTGGCCGAAGTCTGCATCCGGTTCAGGAAATCGTTGCCACTCGTGCCCAATTGTTCGCGATACTGATTTTTGAGCATGTCGCTGAATGACTGGATTTTTCGGAGTGGTTCCTGTAAATCGTGGGAGGCCACATAGGCAAACTGCTGGAGGTTGTCGTTGGATCGTTGCAGATCCTGCACCGACGCCTGCAATTGCTGGGTGCGTTGTTGCACTTGTTCGTCTAAGGCTGCCGACAAACTTCGATAGAGTTTTTCGCTGTCTTCCAAAGCTTTTCGGGCCAGCACCTGACCGGTAACATCAACGGCCATATTCATGATACCAAATATGGCACCCGAAGCATCACGAAGCGGCTTATAGGTGAAATCGAAGTAGTACGTACCGGGTGTACCATTTACGACCAGATCGACGGAATCTGCCTTAGTTTCGTAGGTTTGCCCAGTCGTAAAAACGTTTTCCAGTATCTTCAGGAATGGCTGCCCCTTCAATTCAGGCAGAGCTACCGCCAGTGGCTTACCAATAACCGACCGGCCTTTACCCCAGTAGGCAATTTTGGCATCGTTAGCCAGTTCGATAACAAACTGTGGCCCAACGTACAGGCTGGTAGCAATGGGTGCTTCGTCAATGAGCGAACGAAACCGGGCTTCACTCAGTTTCAAGGCTTCCTCTGCTTTCTTGTGGTCGGTAACATCGCGGGCCACCCCGGCAAATCGAATCACCTCGCCTGCCTCATTAAAATAGCTCTGCCCGGTGAACCGAACCCAGCGCAGCAGCCCATCATCGGCACCAACAGTACGGTAGACCACATCGTAATCACCACCAGACTGAGGGCTTAGGGCTTGCCGAACGGCCTGATCAACCCGTTCCACATCGTCGGGATGAATGTACTGGATAGCCTGCTCGTAGGGAAGCTGGTTATCAGAAGCCAGTCCGAACAACTCCCGGCAGCGTTCGTCCCAGCTAATGAGCCTGGTAATCGGGTCTAGTTCCCAAACGCCAAGTCGGGCTGCTTTTAGGGCAAACTTTACATCTAACCGGTCATGGAGCGGCCTGTTGGTGTCACTATAGGAATTGGTAATCATGCCAACTATGGATAGATAAGGGACAGAATTCACCCCTTTGGCCAAATATACAGTTGGCTACTCTCATTTCCACGCGATAACGGCTTATCCTATCTACCCGCCCAAATCAATATCCTTTCCCGTCCACAACGGGCGGAATCGGGGTGTCGGCAGCCACAGTACCGGGCGAGGCGGGGGCCGGGGGGGCCGGGGCCCACCCCCCGGGGGGCGGACCCCAGGTAACCGCGGGGGGGCGTGGGGCCACCCCCGGGCCC
>JAJAYX010000109.1 GCA_026785985.1 Rudanella sp.
CGATTATAATGCCTCGCTGGATGAACACCTAAATGGCTACGCACCCGACCTGATCATTGTGCGCATTGGCGAAAACATCAGCGATGCGGAAGCAAGCAACCCCGCCCGTGATTTCAAGGCCCGCTATCGACAGTTACTCGACAAACTGACCCAGTTTTCGGGCCGAACCAAAGTGATTTGTACAACCAGTTTCTGGAATCAGCCACAGGCCAGCACCATGATTCGCGAAGTGGCCGCCGAACGAGGCTACCCCGTAGCCGATCTCTACTCAGCCCTGTATAAACGGCCCGACCGCGACCTGTTCCGGGCCGTTAATGAATACACCAACGTGAGCGTTGGCATGCACCCCAACGACCGGGGCATGGCCGAGATAGCCCGGCTGATTTGGGAGAAAGTACGATGATTGGCACCGCACGGTTCGCCGTTGCGGTGCCAATCATTTTCTCAGAAAAACATGATCCTGAAGACGAACGGGCTGCTATACAAATACTGCGATTGTGAGGTGTAGTTCAGATTGTAGAGAGCCGATACGTTGATACCCGCCAACCGGCCTATGCGCTGTGAATAGGTGGCTCCAACCAACGGCGATGTCACGGTGATGCGACCCGGCGCAGCCTGACCCGGAATGTTGCTGTATCCGGTCTGAATACTCGTACCGGCCAGTTCACCGTGGGCATACAAACCCGGCACAAGGCTTGGAATAAGTTCGTACATAACAAATCCCCGTCCTCCATACTGATTAGCAGTCAAATTGAGTTGCTGTCCTGCCGTATCAAAGGCTTTCAAACGGGCATACTGATAGTCGACACCAACACCCAGAATCAGCTTCTCGCTGGCCTGATAGGCTACGACAGGCGACAGGCCGATAATGAATGGTCGGCCGTATTGAGCATTACCAAGCTGCAATGCACTAACTCCACCCCCCACTCGCAGTCGTTGCAGAAACGGCAAGGGGCGACCTTCCGGGGTTTGGGTGCGTAAAGGTTCGCGCCCCTTGCTTTCGCCGTTGCGGTCTTCGGGGTCTTCCGAAATCTGGCCAAAAGCCATGCCACTGCTCATCAGAGCAACAGCGAACAAAATGCGACGAATATGTATCATGGTTGGTTTTAAGTCCTAAACTGTATTAGTAAACGAAATACCGATGCTCGAAATTACCCCACCCCAATTCCTCCCCGTTAGAGTGGGGCTTTTTTAGAAAACAAACTCCTTCACCTCCGGGTCGTTGAGGAGCCGTTTGATACACTTTTCGTGGGCTTTTTCAGGGCCATTTACCTGCCACCGGCCAATGATCTCACTCCCTATACGCTCTTGCCGACCCCGGTGTGGTGACAAACCGCACTCTTTGAAAAACGTTTCATACTGGGCTAAGGTTTTGTTTTTGAAGGTCGTCACGATTTTATATTCCCGTTGCTTGTTTTTAGCACCGATCCAGTTGGATGCGCCCGGCAGTAACCACAGGCATCCTAACACCACTATGGCCCCGGCCAGACCAATGTCGTAGTGCCCCCCGCCAATGCACATGCCCAACGCACCCACCACCCAGACGGTGGCGGCCGTAGTGAGGCCCCGCACCCGGTTTTCTTCCTTAAAAATGATACCGGCTCCCAAAAAACCAATCCCGTTCACGATGTTGGCGGCAATACGGTCGCCGGAGCCGCCAATGCGCTCGGAGGCCATTGTGAACAGTGCCGATCCCACGCAGATCATGATCATGGTGCGGAAACCAGCGGCTTTGCTGTGATACTCGCGTTCGGCCCCAATTAACCCGCCAATGAGCAGGGCAACGCCCAAACGGATAAAGTCTTCGGTCATAATTTCTGAAACTCCTTTTTCTGAAAAACCGTTAACCTACAGATACGGTTTGCACAACATACTGAATGAATACACCTGCTGAAACACACCCCGACGTTGCTATTGACTCACTCGATCCGAAACAGTATATCATCATCAAAGGAGCGAAGGTACATAATCTGAAAAACATTGACGTTGCCATTCCGCGCAACAAATTGGTGGTTCTCACGGGCTTGTCGGGTTCGGGCAAATCATCGCTCGCGTTCGATACGCTCTTTGCCGAAGGACAGCGGATGTATGTGGAGAGTTTGAGCAGCTACGCCCGGCAGTTTCTGGGCCGGATGGAAAAGCCCGACGTGGACTACATCCGGGGTATTTCGCCCGCCATTGCCATCGAACAAAAGGTGTCCACGCGCAACCCCCGCTCCACGGTTGGCACCAGCACTGAAATTTATGATTACCTCAAACTGCTTTTTGCGCGGGCCGGTGTGACCACCTCGCCCGTATCGGGTGAAGTGGTGAAGCGGGACACGATCACTGATGTGGTCAATTATATTTTCTCGCAGAAACCCAATGAAGACGGTAGCGCACAGCGGGTTATGATTATGACCCCCCTCCTCATTCATGAGGGTCGCACACTCGACTATGAACTGAAAATTCTGCTTCAAAAAGGCTATACCCGAATTGTAGTGGATGGCAATTCGACGGGTCGAAAAGTGGCCCAGATTGAGGAGCTGCTGGAACAGGAAGCGGTGCTGGCTAACAGTGCCGATCTTGAACTATTGGTGGACCGGGGAACGGTGTTGTTCGACGACAACGGCCAACCGGATGAAGATACGCAATATCGATTTTCGGATTCGGTGCAAACGGCTTTCAATGAGGGCGATAGCGTTTGCCGGGTGCATGTTAGCGGGCGGGCCAACGGGTCGGACGAGTCGCGCACGTTTTCGGATAAGTTCGAGATGGACGGCATCACGTTTGAGGAGCCAAGCGTGAATTTGTTCACGTTTAACAACCCCTACGGAGCCTGCCGCCGGTGCGACGGTTTTGGAAAGGTGCTGGGCATCGACCCCGATCTGGTAGTGCCCGACAAAAGCCTGTCCGTGTTTGAAGGGGCTATTGCGCCCTGGCGGAGCGAAAAAATGAGCGAGGAGTTTTTGAAGCCCCTCCTCAAAAATGGTATCCGTTTTGATTTCCCGATTCACCGCCCCTTCAAAGAGCTTACGCAGGAACAAAAAGACCTGCTCTGGACAGGAAATACATTTTTTTCCGGTTTGCAAAGCTTCTTCTCGTGGGTCGAAAGCCAGACATTTAAAGTGCAATATCGGGTGATGTTGTCCCGCTACCGGGGCAAAACCACCTGCCCTGAATGCCGGGGGTCAAGGCTCAGGAAAGATGCAAGTTATGTGAAGTTGGGGCAGGGGGCAGGGGTTGGGGTTTCCATTACCGACCTCGTTCTAAAACCCATTACCGAGGTGGCCGCCTATTTTCGTGCGCTCAAACTACCCGAAACTCAGCAAAAAGTGGCCAGCCGGATTTTGGTGGAAATCAAAAACCGCTTAGATTATATGGAGCGGGTTGGTCTGGGGTATCTCACCCTGAACCGACTAACTAATAGCCTTTCAGGTGGTGAGTATCAGCGTATTAAACTGGCAACCTCGCTTGGTTCGGCTTTGGTTGGCTCCATGTATATTCTGGACGAACCGAGCATTGGCCTGCACCCCCGCGATACCAAACGGCTCGTGAGCGTGCTGGAGTCCCTGCGCGATATGGGCAATACCGTGATTGTGGTTGAACACGAAGAAGAGGTGATGCGGGCCGCCGACCAACTCATCGACATTGGCCCCGAAGCCGGCACGGGTGGCGGGCATTTGGTGTTTCAGGGGGCAATTAGTGATGAGTTATTAACGATGAACGATGACGGTTCGCCGTTGCGGTTTGCTGTCGCGCAAAAACACTCCTCACTCCTCACTCCTCACTCC
>JAJAYX010000110.1 GCA_026785985.1 Rudanella sp.
CACAGTGCCTTTGGCCACGTCGAAATGGGCGCATAGTTCATAAATCGACGGTAACTTATCACCGGGCAGAATGTCATGATTTTCTATACCCGTTACAATTGAATTGTAGATCTGTAAGTACTTTGGCGTGGGTAGAAAGTCGTTAACGGCGATATGGTTGAGCATGGGTTCAACAGGTGTCAGTTCGGCAAAGATACAGCAACTAAATCGGTTGAGAGACTAAACCGAGGTGAGTAAAACGTATCCAAGCGTCATGAAAAATGTATTCATCCTAGTAGTAAGCCTGATGGCTTTTAGGGCTACTGCCCAAGATTTCAAACCGGTCAAAGTGAACCTATCCGCAGGCTATGCCCGTCCGGCGGGTGCTGGTTCGGCGGGGGGCGTGGTGCTGTCGCTGGAGCCTAAATATGGTCTTAATGATCAGGTGGATTTGGGCATGCGTTTTGAAGGAGCCTTTATGGGGCGGGCATTAGCTTACAATGGTAAAACGACCCAAACACAAATTAACCTTGCAGGTTCCTACATCCTGACGGGTAATTACCTGCTGACAACCAGCAACTTTCGTCCGTTTATTGGTCTTGGTGCCGGTCTGTACACAACTGTTGGAGGCAGCCTGACAACCGACAGCAGCACGGGTGCCACCCAGGTGAACGATGCCAGTGTAAAAGGCGGACAAAAATTCGGGGGTATGGCCCGCATCGGTCTCAAAACCGGGCATTTTACGCTTGGGGCAGAATACAACTTCATACCGGCCACCCAAATTTCGTTAACATCCGTGCAGGTAATCAAGAGCAATAATTCGTATTGGGGTATCAAATTTGGCTTCGATATTGGGGGCGGGGCCTACCGGTAATTTGTCGGTATTGTCAGACGGGGTATCTTTGCGTGTACGACTTACTGACGAATGCCAACCTTTCAATTGGCCGATTTGCTTCGGCCCCACATACGCACGTTAACGCCCTACTCCTCGGCCCGTGACGAATATACCGGCACCGAAGGCGTTTTTCTAGATGCCAACGAAAATCCGCTCGGATCGACCACGGCTACCGGACGCTATAACCGTTATCCTGACCCGCATCAGGCTGCCATCAAACAAAAGCTGGGACTCATTAAAGGAGTGCGGCCTACGCAGACTTTTCTGGGTAACGGGTCCGATGAACCCATCGACCTCCTGATTAGGGCCACTTGCCAACCGGGCAACGACAGTATTTTGATTGTGCCGCCCACGTATGGCATGTATGAGGTTTCGGCGATGCTCAACGATGTGCGGCTGATTCGGGTGCCGCTCACCGCTGATTTTGAGTTAGATGCGACTGCCGTACTCAAGGCTGTGGAGCCAACCACCAAAATCATCTGGCTATGCTCGCCCAATAATCCGTCGGGCAATCAGCTCGATTTGGAAGCTATCCAGCGGGTAATCGAGGGGGCAACCCATTCGTTGGTGGTAGTTGATGAAGCGTATATCGACTTTGCCAGTGATCCCTCGTGGACGGCCCAATTAGACCGTTATCCGAACCTGGTGGTGCTCCAGACCTTCTCGAAAGCCTGGGGGTTGGCGGCCCTTCGGCTGGGC
Organism: Rudanella sp.; assembly: GCA_026785985.1. GTDB lineage: Bacteria > Bacteroidota > Bacteroidia > Cytophagales > Spirosomataceae > Rudanella. Next base: position 1,574 of record JAJAYX010000110.1, read on the forward strand.
ATGTGCTTTGCCTCGGAGGAGTTGATTGGGGTGCTGAACAAAATAAAACCACCCTACAATATTTCGGCTCCAACGCAGGAGCTGGCCCTGGAAGCACTGGATCATGTGGACGAAAAAAATGCGATGGTACGGCAGATCCTGGCCGAACGGAGCATTCTGTCCGAGCAGTTGCGGGCCATGCCAATGGTGCAGCAAGTGTATTCGTCGGATGCCAATTTTCTGTTAGTGCGATTCGATAATGCCAAGCATATATTCGACTATCTTATTGAACAGCAAGTGATTGTGCGTGACAGGTCGAAGGTGCAGCTATGTGCCGAATGTCTGCGCATTTCAGTGGGAACATCCGCCGAAAACGGCACTTTGTTAGCTCGGTTGCAACAGTTTCAGGACTCTGGACGTTGGACGGTAGATGCAGGGCTGGTAGCGAGCCAATAGGATCTATGAAAACCCTGTAACTTTTTCTGACTTACGACCTTTTCTGACTTCTAATTGCACATGTATAAATCAATTCTCATTGCCAGTATTGCCCTGACGCTGGGGTTGTTACCCGTGAGTCGGGCCGTTGCCCAATATAACAACTGGGCGGTGGGGTTCCGGCTGGGCGAACCGTCGGGAATTAACGTCCGCAAATACTTCCGCGACACCAAAGCGTTCGACCTGAATATTGGCTCCTACGGTGGCCTGTATGGAAATTCACGCGAGTATAGGCAGGGCCGATACCGAAGCATTGGTATAACGCTTCAGGGTCATTATCTCTGGCATACGCGGCTACTGGGAAAAGATACGTTCCGGGCTTATTACGGCTTTGGCGGTCAGGTGAACCGCCGTCGCTATTACCCCGACAACCTCAAAGGTCAGCAAACAGAATACGTTACCGAAACCTCACTGGGTGGGTCGGCAGTTGCGGGTCTGGAATACTTCGTACCCGACAAACCGTTTTCGGTTTTTCTGGAAACGGGTCTTTATGTTGAGGTTATTCCCGCTCCACTGTTTATGAACCTCCAATCGGGGCTGGGACTGCGCTATAATTTTTAGCATGACACCAGAAACCATTCAAGCTGCCCACGACCGCATTCGGCCCTATATTCACCGAACACCCGTGCTTACGAACCACACCCTTGATGCACTGGCCGGTTGTGAGATTTATTTTAAATGTGAGAATTTTCAGAAAATTGGTGCTTTTAAAGCGCGGGGTGGTCTGAACGCCGTGTTGCAACTCACGCCTGACGAACTTCGGGCGGGCATCACCACGCACTCGTCGGGCAACCATGCACAGGCTATTGCCTATGCCGCCCGGCAAGTGGGTGCCCCCGCCTATATTGTGATGCCCCGCACGGCACCCCAGGTAAAAAAAGATGCCGTGCTTGGTTATGGTGCCGAAGTGATTGAGTGCGAACCCACGCTGGAAGCCCGAGAAATGGGCGTACAGGCCGTGATTGCCCGAACGGGGGCCACCATGATTCATCCCTTCGACGATGACCGGGTGATTGCCGGACAGGCTACTGCTGCCAAAGAATTGATTGACGATGCGGGGCAGGATGTGTCCTTCGACTGGATACTGGCTCCCGTGGGTGGGGGCGGTTTGTTGAGTGGAACGGCGTTGTCAGCGCATTATTTTTCACCCACCACAAAGGTTATGGCAGGCGAACCCGAGGGTGCGGCTGATGCCGTTCTCTCGTTTAAGAGTGGGAAAGTCGAAAAAGCTCCCTACATCGACACCATTGCCGACGGCCTTATGACCAACCTCAGTGAGCGAACACTGGCGATTATCCGGCAGCACGTTTCCGACATCAAAACCGTTTCCGAGACCGAGATTGTTGCGGCCATGCGGCTGATTTGGGAACGGATGAAAATCATTATCGAACCCTCGTGTGCAGTGCCTTTTGCTGTGGTTCTGAAACACAAAGACCTTTTTGCGGGTCATAAGGTAGGCATTATCCTAACCGGCGGCAACGTTGATCTGGGAAAATTGCCCTTTTAAAGCCTGATAGCTATGTCTCGAAAAATAAATATTGGTCTTGTTCAAATGGCCTGCTCCAGCGATGTGGAGGCCAATGTTCAAAAAGCTATTGCCGGCATTCGGGAGGCCGCCCGAAACGGGGCGCAGATCGTTTGTTTGCAGGAATTGTTCCGGTCGCTGTATTTCTGTGATGTAGAAGACCACCATAATTTCAGCCTTGCTGAAGCTGTTCCGGGGCCAACTACGGAGATGCTGGATGAAGTGGCGAAGGAGTGTAAGGTGGTGGTAATTGCGTCGTTGTTTGAGAAGCGGGCGCAGGGACTTTACCACAACACCACGGCGGTGCTGGATGCCGACGGAACGTATCTGGGCAAGTACCGAAAGATGCACATCCCCGACGATCCGGGCTATTATGAGAAGTTTTACTTTACCCCCGGCGACCTCGGTTACAAGGTTTTCGACACTAAGGTCGCCAAAATCGGGGTGTTGATTTGCTGGGATCAGTGGTATCCCGAAGCCGCCCGGATTACGTCGCTGATGGGGGCTGAAATATTGTTTTACCCCACGGCTATAGGCTGGGATACCAACGAAACTGACCCTAAAGCGAACGATGAACAATACAGTGCGTGGCAAATTATTCAGCGTAGCCACGCCATTGCCAATGGTGTTCCGGTGGTATCGGTGAACCGCGTCGGGCGCGAAGCCGATCAGCAGTTCTGGGGTGGTTCATTCGTGACCAATGCCTTTGGGTCGTTGTTATATCTGGCCCCTCACGACGACGAAGTCGTTCATGTTCAGGAGATCGACCTCGACCAGTCGGATCGTTACCGAACCACCTGGCCCTACTTCCGCGATCGGCGTATCGACTCGTATCAGCCTATCACGAAGCGTTATATTGATGACTAACCTCACCCCCGGCCCCTCTCCTTGTGAAGGAGAGGGGAGAAGTTAACGGCTAACTTCTATCTGATTGGGTAGCCTTGTTTTCAAACTGGCCTAAACAGAGAGAAATTTTGTCTGACAAGCCCCCCCTCTCCTTGCGAAGGAGAGGGGC
>JAJAYX010000111.1 GCA_026785985.1 Rudanella sp.
CCACTTCTCCGATTTTTCTTCTTTTTTATGTTGTACCGGGTCATAAAGCATTCCCGTACACAGGCAATGTTTATGCTCGGTTCGGTTCAGAATATCGTAATTGACACAACTCGAACAGCCTTTCCAGAAAGCTTCATCGCCCGGTAACTGGTTGAGGGTCACTGGTTCATAGCCCAGATCTGAATTGATCTTCATCACAGCGAGGCTGGTTGTCAGACCAATGATCTTGGCGTTGGGATAGCGTTCGCGAGAGAGTTCAAAGGCTTTAGCTTTGATGCGGGTGGCGATACCGCTTTTGCGGTGATCGGGATGAACAATCAGGCCGGAGTTAGCTACGAACTTGCCGTGTTCCCACGTCTCAACGTAGCAGAATCCAACCCATTCACCAGCGAGGGTGGTGGCAATAATGGCTTTGCCTTCGAGCATTTTCTCCATCACATAGATGGGCGACCGCTTGGCAATGCCTGTTCCACGCGCTTTCGCACTTTGCTCCATCTGGTGGCAAATCGTTTCAGCGAGTCGGAGGTGATCCTCGTTGGCGAGCTGAACTATGTACTGATCGTTGACTATCTCTGAGTTAATCATCGTCGTTTATTGGGTAACGAAAAACGTTGTGACGTTTACCGCAACCGGGGACGTTGTGACCCGTGTGGTTGTTTTGGTTAGAAAAATGAAAAAAGCGGGGAGAGTTCTGCCACGTAGGCAAACGCGATTAGATAGTCCTTTCGGACCTGACACAATAGGACGTTGTGTGATAAAAGGCCACTATGTCGTTCTGGTTCGTCATCGCTGAAGTTAGTAACTCTGGGTAGGCTGAAAAGCCCGGCAATCTTAGGTAAAATACCAACCTGTTGCAATCAATAAACGTAATTTTTGTTGCTTGGTTCAAATTTTACAGGCTAAATATTTAACACTAGAACGGTGTAACGTCCAAAAGTATTTTTTATATCTTTGTCAAAATCAACACACAGCACCTTCCTTAATGAGCAAGCTGACCGCCGACGATCTCATCTACGGTTATATCAACGGTATCTTTCCGATGGCCGATGCCGATGGTACGCTCTACTGGTATTCGCCAGATCCAAGGGCTATTATACCTATCGAGACCTACAAACCAGCCAAATCGCTCCGGCCAACGCTGAATAAAAAACAGTTTGAAATTCGTATTAATGCTGACTTTGAGCAGGTTATGCGCCTTTGTGCATTGCCAAGATCCCTGAACGACAGTACCTGGATATCCGAAGAAATAATTGATGCTTACACAACATTACACCGAATGGGACTGGCTCACAGTGTCGAAACGTATATGGATGATCGTTTAGTAGGGGGGCTGTATGGCGTGTCGCTTGGATCTGCCTTTTTTGGTGAATCCATGTTTCATCGGGTTGATAATGCGTCGAAAGTGGCGTTTCATTATTTGATAGTAACCCTGCGTGAACAAAAATTCGAATTGCTTGATACTCAATTTATCAACGATAATGTCCGGCGATTTGGTGCCATCGAGATTGCCAAAAATCAATACTTGCGCCAATTGAAACACGCCCTCAAACGCAAAGCCCGGTTTAATGAACCCCTGTTGGAACACTTATTCAATTTTCACGCGGAGGATTGACTATTTTTGCCGGATGAAACCCGTACTTGTCCTCAAATTCGGCACCGCTTCCATAACCAAACCAACCGGCGAACTCAACGAACCTGTGCTGGTTGACATTGCCCGGCAGGTGGCCGCCTTAACTCCACATTACCGAATTGTGCTGGTTTCATCAGGTGCAGTAGGGGCTGGTAAATCGCTGATTCGTAATTACCAGGGCGATATCACCCAGCGCAAAGCGGCCGCTGCCGTGGGGAATTTGCTATTACTTACTATTTACAGTCGTTTTTTTGGCGTGTATGGCGTTTCCATTGCACAAAGCCTGTGCGAACGCCACCATTTTGCCCACCGCGACCAGTTTCTGCAACTCAAACAAACCTACGACGAACTCTGGGCGAACGACATTATTCCGATTGCCAACGAAAACGACGTTGTCAGCAGCCGCGAATTGAAGTTTTCGGATAACGACGAATTAGCTACCTTACTGGCGGTGGGCTTTGGGGCCGAAGCCCTGTTGCTTTGTACATCGGTGGGCGGTCTGCTCGATGCTAACGGGCAGATTATCCGACGGGTGCCAACCCTTGACGAATCTGTTTTTGGGGTTGTCCACACCGACAAGTCATCGTTGGGGCTGGGGGGAATGTCGTCTAAACTGACGTTTGCGAAACTGGCCACCCGCATGGGTATTCGGGTGGTGATTTTCGGGTTGAATGATTCAAACAGCATCAATCGGGCCATTCAGGGGGAAACCGGCACCCAATTCGATGCACAACCCAACGCGCTCTCGGCCCGCAACCGCTGGTTGGGCAGTGGGAGTCTGGCCGTTGGGCAACTTCAGATCGACGCGGGCGCGGTGCGTGCCCTCCAACGGCGGAGCAGTTTGCTGGCGGTGGGCATTCGGGCGGTTAGAGGTGATTTTGAAGCAGGCGAGGTAATCGAAATTCTCGATCACGACAACCAGGTTGTGGCTGTTGCCAAAGCTCGACTGTCTTCTGCCATGCTCAGTCAGCAATTGCAGCAACAGAACGTGGAAGCCGCCCATGCGAACGATATTGTTTTGCTATGACTCTAATCGAATGTCCCCGCGATGCTATGCAGGGTTTGCATGAGTTCGTGCCAACGGAGCTTAAAATTCGTTACCTCAATGCCCTGCTTCGGGTAGGCTTTCACACGCTCGATTTCGGGAGTTTTGTCTCGCCTAAAGCCATCCCGCAACTAGCGGACACTGCCCAGGTGCTGACCGGCTTAGACCTGAACACGACCAAAACCCAACTGCTGGCCATTGTGGCAAATGTGCGCGGAGCCGAGCAGGCTGTTTCGTACGAGCCAATTCGTTATCTGGGCTTTCCGTTGTCGGTGTCGGAAACATTCCAGCAACGCAACACCAACAAAAGCATTGCCCAGGCTTTGGTCGACGTAGCCCACATGCAAAACCGGTGTGAACAAACGGATAAAACGCTGGTGGTTTATCTGTCAATGGGTTTTGGCAATCCCTATGGCGACTCCTACAGCCCTGCTCTGGTAGGTGAGTTCACGCAACAACTGGTCGACCTTGGCATCCGAATCATTGCTCCCTCCGATACCGTAGGCACCTCGACTCCCGAAGCTATCGAATCCTTATTCAGTCACCTTCTGACTGCATTTCCTGGCATCGAATTTGGAGCGCATCTCCATGCCCGACCGGGCGAAGCCTCCGCCAAGGTGCAGGCTTGTATGCGGGCGGGAGTCCAGCGTATTGACGGGGCATTGCGCGGTTTTGGCGGGTGTCCAATGGCTGCCGACGACCTCACCAGAAATTTGCCCACAGAAGAAATTATTGAGATTGTGGGTGCCACCGAAATTGACCGTGCTGCCC
>JAJAYX010000112.1 GCA_026785985.1 Rudanella sp.
CTCCACACCATCGCGCAGGTAGGCAATGCGCAGAGGGCGGTCAGCGGGGAGCGTCGCTGTTGAATAAGACTCAACGGGTTGGTTGGAAACGGTGCTGTCGAACTCGTCGGGACCGGCCATTATTTCGAGCAGGAGGGCGCAGTCGGCGGGGGTGTTGGCAATGGGGCCAATGCAATCGAAAGACGAGGCATAGGCAATGAGTCCCCAGCGGCTAATACGCCCGTAGGTAGGTTTCAGGCCTGTTACGCCACAAAATGCGGCTGGCTGACGAACAGACCCGCCCGTGTCGGAGCCGATACTGGCCAAACAAAGACCAGCCTGCACTGCCACCGCCGATCCGCCACTCGATCCTCCCGGAACCCGGTTAGTGTCGGCGGCATTAAGAACCCCGCCAAAGGCCGAAATTTCGTTGGACGACCCCATCGCAAATTCGTCGCAGTTTTGTCGGCCAATCACAATAACGTCCTCATCGAGCAGGCGTTGCACGGCGGTTGCCGTGAATTGAGCCACAAAACCATCGAGAATCCGGCTCCCCGCCCGAACGCCGTGCCCGGCATAATTCAATACGTCTTTGAGACCAATCACCATGCCTGCCAGTCGGCCAACCGGCTGATTAGCTCCCATGCGGCTGTCGAGTTCATCAGCGCGTTGGCGAGCTTCGTCGGCATAAACCTCCGTGAAGACGTTGAGGTGTTCGTTGTCCTGAATGCGGGTCAGATACCCGTCCACTAATTGGCGGCAGGAGACATTGCCTGTCCGAAGGTCGGTTCGGACAGCAGAAAAGTTACGGTAGAGTGCAGTCACAGGAATAGATTTGAATACTGAATATCGGATATGATCCAACGTCCAGCACCTGATATCAAAAAAAACAGACAATCGGATGGTTGCTTATGCTACCACCCGGTTGTCTGTTTATGAAGTCAATAAACTTACTTCGTCTCTTTCAGGCCGTCTTCGATATTTTCGCGAACGTCCTTCGTAGCATCCTTAAATTCACGGATACCTTTACCTAAACCACGGGCCAATTCGGGCAGTTTTTTCGCGCCGAACATCAGGACGATCACCGCAAAAATCAGGATCATTTCTCCTGTGCCCAGTCCTCCAAGGAAACCTAAAATGGATGCGAAAGTCATAATCTGTAGGATTTGTATGTATGCAAAGTTAGAAAACTCTCTCCAATTAGCCAATCGGAATAATTCCCTTTCGGCTTTCCCACTGCTCAAACTTATCGAGATCACCTTTTACGGCCCCGAAAAGCCACACAAGCAGTGCAATGTCATCGGTCAGACCGATAATCGGCAACAGATCAGGAATAAAGTCTATTGGCGACACGAAATAAATCAGTACGGCAATCATCCGAACGAGCGTTTTCCAGGGAACCTCCCGGTATTCGCCTGATGCATAGGCTTTAAGCAGTCGGGCCAGCAAACCAAGTTGACCCCGGACAGCGGCAATGCTGGCTCCGGAAAGCCCACCCGATTTCGCCATGGCATCCTGAATCAGCTTCATGATACTCCGGCTGTTTTTTGCCGTTTTGTAAGCTCGTCCGCCTGCCGTCCGAAAAAAAACTGATTTCAATACACGCGACAAAAGACTACTATTTTCCATCTATACTATTGCTGAATGGTTGTTTAATTAATGAACCGTTCAGGCCTGCGTTGGCCGTCAGAGGGTATAACACGAAAACAGGACAAACTATTTCAAAATCGAGGGACTGGGACAAAATTTTGACCTCCGCGTTTCTATCCTTCGTAGTTTTGCCCCTGGTTTCCGAAACATCAATAACCCGGACAGTCGTCCTTTATAACTGTATGAAAATAACCGTAGTAGGAGCTGGTGCCGTTGGAGCAACCTGCGCCGACAATATCGCCCGCCGTCAACTCGCCCAGGAAGTCGTATTGCTCGACATCAAAGAAGGTCTCAGCGAAGGCAAAGCCCTCGATATGTTTCAAACAGCCACCCTCTGTGGCTTCGATACCAAAATCACGGGTTCTACTAATGATTACGCAAAAACCGCAGGTTCAGATGTAGTCGTCATCACGTCGGGCCTGCCCCGCAAGCCGGGCATGACCCGCGAAGACCTCATTGGCACCAACGCCAAAATCGTGAAGGGTGTAACTGATAATATTCTGCAACACTCTCCAGAGGCTATTATTATCATTGTGTCGAACCCAATGGATACAATGACCTACCTGTCGCTGAAAACGTCGGGGCTGGCCAAAAATAAACTCATTGGCATGGGGGGTATCCTCGACTCCGCCCGCTTCAAAACGTATCTTTCACTGGCTCTCGACTGCCCGCCCAACGATATTCACGGGGTGGTGATTGGCGGTCACGGCGACACAACCATGATCCCGCTGACTCGTTTGGCTACCCGCAACGGGGTTCCTGTAAGCCAGTTCCTGGACAACGAAACCTTGCAGAAAGTTGCTGCCGATACGATGGTTGGCGGTGCCACACTCACCAAACTCATTGGCACGTCGGCCTGGTATGCACCGGGTGCGGCCGTAGCCGAACTGGTGGAAAGTATTGTTCGCGATCAGAAACACGTGTTCACCTGCTGCGTTTCTCTTGAGGGTGAATATGGCCAATCGGATATTTGCCTGGGTGTGCCCGTGGTTATTGGCAAAAACGGCTGGGAAGCGATCATCGACTACAAACTGAACGATGAAGAGCAGGCCGCTTTTGCCAGGTCGGCCGATGCCGTTCGGAACATGAACGACGTACTGAAAACGCTGGAGCTATAAGTCGAAAGTCGTCAGTCAATAATCGAGGGATTTTTTTTACGTTCCCTGCCAACGACGTACTGACTGACGACTATTTTTATGAAACACATTATCTTTTTACTGCTGATTGGTATCTCGTGCGCTTTCCTGGCGGCTCCACAAACAATTGAGCGGCTGTCGGCCACCGTGTTGACCCGACAGGTGCAAAAAGGCAAATCGGTGACGGTTCGGGGCGAATTATTTTATCAGCGGAACGGCAACATGGTTACCCATTTTACCTTTCCGCAGGAAATGGTAATTCTGGCGAATAAGTTGGGCGAAACGCGTATTTACGACCCACGCCGGAACGCCGTAATGAGATACCAAAACGGGGCATTTAGCACATCGACAACACAGCTATCGTATTTTCTGACCGGGGCTACCGCCGATATGGGACTCATTCAAATTGGCTTCGTACAAGACCGAACGTACAATACCGGTAAGTTGCTCGTGACAGAGTGGCGGCAAAAAGTAGCTGATAAGAAAGCGCATGTTCAGCGGGTAAAAGTCGTTTTTGATAAAGCAACCCCGATCTACATGCACTATGCCGATACCGGCGGAAAGATCCTCCGAAAGGTATTTTATTATAATTATCAACCCATTGACGGTCGTCCATTCCCAACCTCAACCACCGAAATTATTTATGAGGGGGCCGATTCCACCGTAGCTAAAACCGTTTACGGCGGCATTAAACTCAACAGCGACGCCACCAGTCCGTATTTTCAGTACACTATCCCAGCCAACGCCCGCGTTGAGTAATTGTAATTACAGGCATCGGCCCAACCACGGTTAGCATTTTACTTCCTCCATGCACAAAACACCTGCCGACGGTACGACTCTGTCTTTTCTGGGTTTACTGCTGTTTTTCTTCCTTTCTTGCCCTGTGCTGGGTCAGTCGCGGCAACAACAGGATATGCAACTGATTGCCAGCCGTGACTTCCGAACAGGCGACCAATTTGCGCAGTATCGCCGACCTGGCAATGACAAGCGCCCCCTCTCTTACCGCCGAAAAAGCTGGCTGGCCCGTTACAATCCGGTGGCCTTAACACTCAAAGGAGCCATGTTGGGGTATCAGCGGCTAATGTCGCAGCAACTGGCCCGCTCGTGTCCGTACCAACTTACCTGCTCTAACTTCAGCAAACAGGCTATTGAACAATATGGTATTCTGAAAGGTGTGTTTCTGAGTGCCGACCGTATTACTCGCTGCAATCGGATCGGCCTGCTCGACGTTCGCCCGATTGACATCAGCGAAACGGATGGTACTATTCTGGATTCATTGAGTCGGTACAAATGGTGAAAAAGTTACTGGTTTTGGTCGGTCAGGCGATCCCGTTCTGGTTTCTGGTTTTTCAAAGCCCGATTATTCGTGCCCAAACACCTGCCGACTTTGGAAAGGAATGGCGATTTGCGCAGTACTTGTCCGATAAAGATGCTTTCCCCGAGGCTGTTTATGTGCTCGAGCAGTTGGAGCCCCTGATACAAACTGCCGCCCAAAAGGATTCTCTGTTGTATTTGCGGGGATGGCTGGCGTATACAACAAAGGAATTGACCGTGGCCCATCAAAAACTATTGTTGGTATCGGTAACCTCTCCATTTTATGCTCGTTCACGCTATTTCGGAGCTTATTGCCTGGCTTTTGCTGGTAACCGCGATTCGGCGCGTGTTGTAATGGAAACACTACCCATACCCAACTCTACGTTTCGTGAATTACGAGCCCTACAATTAGCCGGGGTAGCTCTTTTACAACGTCGGTATGAAGACTTTGACCAACAGCGAAACGCGTTTAGTTATACGTCCTACGCGTTGGTGAATGAGCAAAAGCGGTTCAATAAATACGACTCGACCTTGCGGGCCGAAAAACACCGATCTCCCTTTGTAGCGGGTTTATATAGTGCCATTTTGCCGGGCTTAGGCAAGGTTTATGCTGGTAAGCCCAAGCAGGGAATTGCGGCTTTTCTGCCCATTCTGTCGCTGGGTTTGCTCACCTACGAAGGTCTCCGAAAAGACGGTCCCAGGAGCGCCCGGTTCATTGGATTTGGGTCGTTGTTTACCCTTTTTTACGTGGGAAATATCTGGGGCAGTATTTTGTCGGTGAAGGCCAAACGAAATGAATTCAAGCGCGAGTATGACAACAAGATTTTGTTTGATATGCACATTCCTGTGCGTAGCCTGCTCAACTAATGGGCAACTTCTGCCAGTGAACCAGCTTTACCTGGCCGATTCACTGGCCGGAGCCGGGCGTTTTTTTGAGGCTGGTATCGCTTACGAACGGGTATTGTTCAACCAACCCGATTCTGCTGCGCAACTGGTAGCTGTTGCCGGAAAAATTGGGTGTTTGAAACAACAGAGCCGCTTTGCCGCTGCCGTGCAATATATCAATAGCGAGGTAACTAATTCCTATTCGGACTCTACCCTGTTAGCACTGAGTCATGACCAGATTACGTGTGCTTATCTGGCCGGACAGTTTGAGAATTCTCTTTCGCTGCTGGAGCGGCTCCCCTATCTTCATCCAGATCGCCCAACAGAAACGCCCGTCATGAGCGTAGTCCGTATTCTATCGCTCAACGAGTTGCAACGCTGGCCAGAAGCGGCTGAGGCTTACCGAAAACTCTTAGCCCACAACCAGATTGATACTTTATCAACGCCTTACAGGCAGTTACCACGACTCAAAAGCGAGCAGAAAGCCATTGCCCTGTCCACATTTATACCGGGTGGAGGCCAGTTTTACGCTGGGAAACCGGGCGAGGCAATATTGAGTATCCTGGTCGAATCGGCAGGCTTGTATTTTGGGATTACTAATTTTCTGGCGGGGTATTACCTATCGGCCTGGGGTGTTGGAGCAGCAACCTTTGGCTCATTTCATAGCGGTGGCATCCGCCGGGCCGAAGTATTAGTCAAACAGTACAATGCCCGGCAGGCGCAGCAGTTTAACGCAAAAGTCAAATCGGAATTACTGAAACAAGTAGGTCAATAAAAAAGCGATGTCCTTCTGTTTAGAGAAATGACACCGCTTTTAGGCGTAAGACAGCAACATTTTTGCCGCTGGAAATCAGTTATTGATTGGCCCTCATAAAGAACTTCGGATTGTCGATGTACGGCGCGAGATTATCGTTGTTGATGATCAATACAATCAAGTCAACCAGGGGGACAACGCCAAAAATACCACCACAGGTAAGTGCGTAGCCAACCCAGGTAAGTGTTTTCGTACCAAGGTAGAAACGGTGGATACCCAAATAGCCCAGAAACAGGTTCAACAGCAGGGCTGGAACGAATTCTTTCGCAGCCTTGATTTGAGTTGGTGCAGCCATCATCGACTGGTTCTGTAGAACACTATTGTCAACAATTGCCAAACTAACATCCTCGCTTTGGGCGAGTAATTGCTCAACTTTCTGATCGTCGATCAGGTACGATTCAGCGGAAACATCGGCTGCATAAACGCCAATACTGGCTACTATGAGGAGTAAAGACAAGAATACTTTTTTCATAAAATGTAGTTAAACGTGGTTTGCGTAAAAGTAAATTGAAAATGTGTACCTGCAAGCAGAAACTATCAAAAGATGGATGAATTGATAGATTTTGGGGTTGAACGGCTCTATTGATCGACTACCATTCCAACAATAAACCCCGCTCGACTATCGGGCGGGGTTTGTTATTTGAAAAGGGCGGACTATACCCGCGTTCCTTACAGTTTCTGAACCTTAACGGCGTTGAGGCCTTTCTTGCCATCAACGATGTCGTATGACACTTGATCCTGCTCGCGAATGGTAAGGCCATTCAGGCCCGTGATGTGTACAAAAATTTCTTTCTGCGACTGATCATCAACAATAAAGCCGTAGCCTTTGCTTTCGTTGAAGAATTTAACGACTCCTGTTTGCATAATTGTAAAAAGGGTAAAAATAAAAAAATGTAAAAAAACAACTCCTACAAAGCACGAAAAACAGGCACCAAAGACGCAAACAAGAGTACTTGGCAATCAACTGAACGCACCCCGCGAGGCAGTCATTGGTAACAAAATAAGATTACCAACGTTCCTTAAACACAAAAGAACTAAATTTGTTCCAGACAAACGCAAAAGTTTTTATTAATTTGAAGCCGTTAAATAAATGCCTGACTATGTATGTATCAGCGCATTAAACAAACCAAACAGACTCGCCGTTTTTAATATGGAGGCACAACCCGGATTAGTCGGCTATCACCTATTCACCTTATGGACAAATTTAGATACTTTATCGAGAAGCAAGCCTTTGGCGTTTGTACTTTTTTAGGCGAGAAAATGAATATTTCAGCCAGTAGTATCCGGCTGTACTTTATTTATACGTCATTTTTAACGCTTGGATCCCCCGTCATTATTTACCTGGTGATGGCTTTCTGGATGAGATGAACAAACACCTCCGTCGCCACGCACATCCAACGGTTTAAGAATTGTAGGCAATGGATACTGAAACATGGATGATGGCCCGTCGAATGCAGTCATTGTTCATTATCCATTTCTCCAAACGTTTTCTTGCCCTTGCCAAAATACTGCCAGACAATGCTTTGCTGAAGCACGGGTAGTTCAGTTAGTTCTTGCTGTGGTTTGAGCTGCCTCCGTTGTTGGCGGAGGGTAGGCAAGTGACCATAAAAAGCAAAGTGCGCCCGGATGATGGCCCACACATCGGAAAATTGCCCCTGTTTTAGAAATAAAACTGACGACAGGCCATCCAGTACCAGTCGGTACATGATTTTGGGCCACAACCAGCGCGAGGGCAGGTTTTTGTAGAGCATGTAGAGGCTGTTGCGGTAATTCAGATACGTTTTATGGGGGTTCACTTTGGGCAGGGTTCCTCCGCCAACGTGATACACCACCGATGCTCCGCATACCCAGGCCTCGTGACCAAGCCGCTGAATGCGCCAACACCAGTCGATTTCTTCCATGTGGGCGAAAAAATGAGCATCGAACCCGCCCGACTGATGGAAAATATCGGCCCGAACAACCAGACAAGCTCCCGTTGCCCAAAAAACCCGCCTGCTATCGTCATATTGACCATGATCGGTTTCGAAGGTGGCAAACACCCGACCCCGGCAAAACACGTAACCCAGATAGTCGATGAAGCCCCCGGCGGCCCCCGCGTGTTCAAAATAATTGCGCCGGGAATAGTCGCGGATTTTGGGCTGACAGGCGGCTATGCGGGGGTGCCGATCCATAAGCTGGAGAATCGGGCTGATCCAATTGGGCGTTGGCTCAATGTCGGAGTTAACCAGGGCGTAGTAGGTGGCCCCACCATAATCTTGGCGAATCACCCGGAGGGATTCGTTATAACCACCCGCATACCCCGTGTTTTGGGACAACTCAACAACCCGAACAGTGGTGAAATGAGTTTTTAGGAACGAAACTGAACCATCGGTAGAAGCATTGTCGACAACGTATACCGGGTGATCGTCGGCATGTTGAATGACCGATGGTAAAAACTGTTGTAAAAATTTCTGACCATTATAATTTAGAATAACGATAGCAAGTCGGTCCATTAGGGCATCATATTCCCCAAGTCCATACCAGGGA
>JAJAYX010000113.1 GCA_026785985.1 Rudanella sp.
AGTGCTTTATACCGCAAACTCAGCTTGTTCGTAAAATCAGGGTCCTGTAGGAATCGCTCCCACCAGAACGGTTGGGCAAAATTGTCGGTGGGGCAAACCCGGTTAAAATTATACTCCCACCCTTCCGATTTGTTGCCGTCGCAATAATCAGCATTGCCATACGCGAGGTTATAATCCCAGATTGGCCCCATCACCAACTTGCCCCCGGCTCCGGCCATCCGGTTGCTGTCTTTATCCTTGTAAAAATACGTACTGAGCCGGTAGCCATCGACATTGCGGCAAATTTCGGTTATCAGCACATAATCAATAACCGAAAGTTCGTCCACATATTTTCGATAGCCAGTCGCCGGATCTTGAAAGTTGACACCGGCCAACGCATTCTCAAAGTCGGTAACATACTTTTTGATATACTGAAATTGTTCCTCAGCCAGGTCTTCGGGTTTGGGCCGGTCAATCTGGATTATAGCTGCTTTGCCGTTGATATTTTTCTGAGGAGAAGTCCACGAGCGCGATGGCGATCCTTCGCTTTTATCCACTTTCAGCAGGTAGCCACCCGTCAACTCATCGCCCGAAATATCAGTTTTTTTGAGCGTGGCCATATCAATCCGGTTCTTGTCGCGCTTAATTTTCTCGAACAGAATGTAGATACCCTCGTATTTTCCGTTGAGCATCAATTCACAATACCGAAAACGAGGTGTATAAACCGAACTCATTTTCCGGTTCAGATCATAAGTCAAAGCCTCCCGAACAAGAGTTTTGTCGTTATAAACCGCGTTCATTACCCAATCGCTTTCAGCGGGCATTCCCAACAGCGACACATTCACCGAGGTTTGGCCGGTTGGGTCGCGCAGTTCGATGCCATAGGGCTTTTTAGGAAATAGTTGCCTCGACGTTGACCCCCGTTGCTCAATACCGATTTTACCGCTGTAGACCGGCGCATCAGTCACTGTGTTTCGTTTACCCGACTCATTGGCAATAAGGCTAAACGAAGCCACAATTTTCGGCTCGTTCGGAATCGCCTGTCCACCGGTGTTAATCACGATGATTGGTAGATCAGACGAAGACAGAGTCTGACCCAGGCACGAGCAGGCAGTGAAACAAAGCAGGGAACTAAACAAATAGTGTTTTAGATTCATACCGATAAAAATACGGCAAAACTCAGATTATCTTCTATTTGCCTGTATTTTTGACCAGTCGATATACCTGACACTGACACCCATATGGATCCCAGAAACATTGAAAAGGCAACCGGGGCGATTGCCGACAAATACCGTCTGTCGATTTTGATGCAATTGGCCGAAAAAGGCACCTTAACCAATACGGATGTGCAGGAGATGACCGGCTTATCGCAGTCCTGTGTGTCTCATCATGTTAAACTATTGACAGATAGCGGGTTAGTGGCAACTCATAAAGAAGGTCGCAACCTTTTTCTGCGCTTGAACAAACAGGCACTTGCCGATCTTGGCGATTTCCTGAAGGCTCTCGGCTAAAATTTTCCCGTGATACATTCAAACTTTTAAATAATTGATTGTGTTTACCCGCTGAATAATACCAAACCAATTAATATGGCAACTCAGCTTTTTGAAACCGCCCGATTGGGCAACCTGACCTTATCAAACCACCTCGTGATGGCCCCCATGACCCGAAACCGGGCAACAGTCAACCACGAAGTTACCGACATTATGGTCACCTACTATGCCCAACGCGCATCGGCTGGCCTGATTATTACCGAAGGCATTGCGCCTTCAATCAATGGAAACGGCTATGCCCGTGTGCCGGGCCTATACACCAAAGAACAAGTGGCAGGCTGGAAAAAAGTGACCAATGCCGTGCATGAAAAAGGCGGGCGGATTTTTGCTCAACTAATGCATACGGGGCGCATTGGTCACGAGGTGAACATGCACAACGGGGCCGAGTTACTGGCACCTTCTGCCGTGGCTGCCAGTGGTCAGATCTATACCGATACGCACGGAATGCAGGATCACCCGACACCCCGTGCCTACACCACCGACGAGGTTAAAGCCGTGATTCAGGAATTTGTGACGGCGGCAAAAAATGCCATCGAGGCCGGTTTCGACGGGGTCGAACTGCACGGAGCCAACGGCTATTTGATTGAGCAGTTTTTACGGAGCAACACCAATCACCGCACCGACGAGTATGGCGGCAGCACCGAAAACAATGCCCGGTTTGCCCTTGAGGTGGCCGAAGCGGTTTCGGCAGTTATTGGCAAAGAGAAATTGGGGATCCGGCTCTCGCCATATGGAGTATTCAACGACATGCCCTACGATCCGGCTTATGATGCCATGTACCGTTATCTGGCCGAGCAACTGAACGACCAGGTGATTTATGTTCACCTTGTTGACCACGCCAGCATGGGTGCTCCGGCTGTTGCCCCCCAAATTGTGGAAGCCATCCGTGAAAAATACGAAGGTATCCTGATTTTGAGCGGAGGCTACAATGCCGAAACCGCCGAAGAAGCCCTGCAGCGTGGCAAAGGCGATTTGATTGCAATTGGCCGTCCATTCATTGCCAACCCCGATTTGGTGGAGCGGTATACGTCAGGAGCAGAACTAAATCAGCCTGATTTTGCAACGTTCTATACCCCCGGCGAAAAAGGCTATACCGATTATCCGGTGCTCGCAGAAGTGACAGCATAGAACCATAAAGTCCTGCTCAACCTTGTTTCAGAGCTGCATAGTGCTTGAAAAACAAGGGAATGGTCTCGATACCTTTGTAGAAATTGAACAGACCGTAGCTCTCGTTGGGCGAGTGGAGCGCGTCGATGTCGAGGCCAAACCCCATCAGGATCGACTTGATTCCCAGCTCTTTCTCGAACAAAGCTACAATCGGAATACTGCCCCCGCCCCGCGTTGGAATCGGTTTTTTACCCCACGACTCTTCCATTGCCCGGCTTGCCGCTTCAAACTCTACCGAATCGGTCGGGGTCACGTAGGGAAACCCACCATGGTGGGGCCGCACCGACACCTGCACCGAAGCCGGAGCTATCGACTCAAAATGGGTTTTAAACAGTTGGGTGATCTCGTCGGGCGTTTGGTCGGGCACCAGGCGCATACTGATTTTGGCGGATGCCTTCGAGGGCAACACCGTTTTGGCTCCTTCGCCAATGTAGCCGCCCCAAATGCCGTTCACGTCGAGCGTGGGCCGCACGGAAGTGCGTTCGATGGTGGAGTACCCAGCTTCGCCAGCCACCTCGCGGATACCCAAATCACGTTTGTATTCCACCAAATCGAAGGGCGCTTTGGCCATTTCGGCGCGTTCCTCGGTGCTCAGGTCGATCACTTTGTCGTAGAAACCGGGAATCGTAATTCGGCCATCGGCATCTTTAAGCGACGCAATAAGCTGGCACAACACAGTCAGCGGGTTGTCAACGCCCCCGCCATACACGCCGGAGTGCAAGTCGCGGTTAGGGCCAACCACATTCACTTCCACATACGACAAACCCCGCAAACCCGACTCAATCGACGGCACGTCGTTGGCAATAATGCTGGTGTCGGAGATCAGAATCACGTCGGCTTTGAGTTTATCGCGGTTTTGGGCCACAAATGCACCGAGGTGATCAGAGCCAACTTCTTCTTCGCCTTCGATCATAATTTTTACATTGCAGGGCAGGGCGTTCGTAGCCAGCATGGCTTCCACGGCCTTCACGTGCATATAGACCTGCCCCTTATCGTCGCAGGCACCACGGGCATAGATGCGCTCGTTGCGGATGGTCGGCTCAAAAGGGGGCGTGTGCCATAGATCGTAGGGGTCGGCGGGTTGCACGTCGTAATGGCCATAGATTAACACCGTCGGCAGGTTTGGATCAATCAGTTTTTCGCCATACACAACCGGGTGGCCGGGTGTTTCGTGGAGTTGGGCATTGTCAACGCCAGCAGCTATGAGCTTGTCGCGCACGAATTCGGCCGCCCGGCGAACATCGTCCTTAAATTTAGAGTCGGCGGAAACCGACGGAATACGGAGCCAGTCGAACAGTTCGTCTAAGTAGCGTTGTTTATTGGTTTCTATGTATGATGCCGTTTCAGGTGCCATTTACTGTCGGTTTTGTGTTTGTTGAACTGGCTGCAAAGTTGGCGAAAACAGGGGAAGATAGAGTTCATCAACGGGGAAATCATTTTTCATTCTCCCGTTTAGCAGTGGCATAATGAAGCCACTGGATTTATCTGCCAAATGCTGGATGCATTCGTCCAACGAAATAAGTTGGGCAGGGTCGGTATTGAAAAACTGCTGGTTTCGCTGACCCGCAACGATTACGAACCAGACGTGTGTTTCTGGCTACTCGAGAAATCAAGCCAGTTTTCCCGCCGGCAGGCTCAATTCCCGGCCCCCGATTTTATGATCCAAGTGCTGTCAAAATCCACCGAAGCCAACGACAGAGGCATTAAGTTCGACGATTACGAAGCCCACGGCGTAGGCGAATACTGGCTGGTTGACCCCGACAAGCAGGTGGTTGAACAGTATGTTCTGATCGATGGGCGTTACGATCTCCGATTAAAGGCTTCCGACGGTTCCATTGGCAGCATGGTCATCGCTGGTTTTATCATTCCGATAAAGGCCATTTTTCAGGTCGGGGAGAATGGCCGTATTTTGGTACACCTTTGGAAGAAATGATTAGTCTACTATTTGGAGAAAGTGCTTTCTCTATTTCTTTTTCCGTAAGCGAATCTGCAC
>JAJAYX010000114.1 GCA_026785985.1 Rudanella sp.
CTTAGACGCCGTCATCAAGGTTATGAAAGCAACGGGCCGCGACATGTCAACCAAGTACAAAGAAACCTCGGAGGCCGGGTTGGCCCTGAGTGCGACAGAATGTTAGTATAATTTCGGATTTATGGCTAATATCTATACCCCGCGTCAACAGCGGATACTGCTGATTACCAGTCTTATTGTCATTGCCGGGTTCATTATTTACGGTCTGCGGCATTATGCTACGGCTTTTCTGGGGGCGGCTATTTTGTTCGTTGTTTTTCGTCCGTGGTTTCACAAACTGACCACCGAAAAACAATGGAACAAACGATTGGTGACGGTGTTGCTGATGCTTTTTTCGCTGATCGTTATCATCATGCCCTTTGCGGTCTTGAGTGGGCTGCTGGTGGATCGTATTCAGGAATATGCCCGGAACCCCAATCAGATTCTGGACTTAGTGAAACAATTGGAAAAAGCCACGGGCTTCAAAATCACTACGGAGCAGAACATTCGTCAGATGGTGACGCAGGGAGCCTCGTTTGCCAGCCGACAGGTGCCGCTGATTCTGGTTGGCACCCTCGATTTTATCGTGATTCTGGGCCTACTCTATTTTGCCCTATATTTCATGTTCATGGAAGAAAAGGCCTTCATGAAGGGTCTGCAACGCTATTTGCCTTTCGACCAAAAGACGTTGAACGAGCTGGGAGAGTCGCTCAAAAACAACACGAACGCCAATGTGCTGGGGCAGGCGTTGGTATCATTGGTGCAGGCCATTCTGACGGGGGTAACGCTCTGGATTTTTGGTACGCCCGACCCGGCCTTCTGGGGGATGATTGCCTTTTTTATGGCTTTTATCCCGATTTTGGGAACGCCTTTGGTATGGGGACCTGCCGCTCTGATTAAGTTTTCGCAGGGTGCCACGGGAGAGGGGCTGGGCATTTTGCTGGTAGGCGTGATCGTGATTATCAACATCGACAATCTGCTTCGGATTATGCTGGCCAAAAAAATGGGCGATGTTCACCCGCTTATCACCCTCACGGGCATTGTGTTGGGGGTGCCGATCTTTGGTATTCTTGGTTTGGTGGTCGGCCCGCTTTTGTTGTCTTATTTCATCGTCCTGATGCACGTTTTCGAGCGGCAAAACAGGCCGCAACGGGTGGAGATTGCTGCTGACGAAACACCCATAAAAGAGCGTGCTACCGAGAAAGGTATAAATAGTACGGGACAGGCGAATGATTAATGGTGACGAAGGGTTATTTTTGTTTTTATTGAGAAAAAACCGGAATATACCTATGGAACACCTTGTGCAGTATTTTGAAACGATTCCTTCTTCACATCGGAGCCTGATCCTGATTGGAGGAATCACTTTGTTCTGGCTTATCGAGAGTGCTGTACCCTTGTTTCGGTTTGACCGGGCCACGCCTGGCTATAATAAAACCCGCCACGCCGGGATCAATTTTTTCTTTACCCTGACCACCATCATCGTCAACTTCGGATTGGCATTCATTCTCGTAAAAAGCAGCCAATGGGTTGTTGCCGAGGGGGTTGGCCTGCTGCAATGGGTCACACTGCCCCTCTGGGTAACTGTTCTGGTTGGCTTGTTGCTGCTCGATTTAATGGGTGCCTGGCTGGCCCACTGGACTGAACACCATGTGAAATGGATGTGGCAATTCCACGCGGTTCACCACTCCGATCCGCATGTGGATACCACAACCGCTAACCGCCACCACCCCGGTGAGAGCGTGATTCGGTTTGTGTTTACCCTCGCGGCTGTCGTGATCACGGGTGCGCCCATGTGGTTAGTGTTTCTCTACCAGGCTCTGTCGGTGGTCTTGTCGCAGTTCAACCATGCCAACATCGAGCTGCCCCGCTGGGCCAACCGGGTGCTGAATTGGCTCATTGTTACGCCCAACATGCACCACGTTCACCACCATTATGTGTTGCCTTTATCGAACACCAACTACGGCAATATTTTCCCGTATTGGGATAGACTTTTCGGCACCTACGTAGCCGAGGAAGGCCGCAACCTGCACTATGGCCTCGACACCCACCCCGACCCCTACGAACACGCCCACATCGGCGGCATTTTGAAAGCACCGTTCCAAAAATACCGCGCCCCAGTAGGGGAGGAGAAGAAAGAAATGAGCGTGCAGAACTAAATAGATCTGACAATCAGGGTTTGAGAGTTCTGTGGGTTTGCGTACTTTCGGGGCGTTGGGTGAAGGTTCAAGTGTTCCGGGGCGGGTTGTGGGCGACAGGTTGCACTTTATGCACCAGTTATATGTAACAAAGCCATATACAAGACATAAAAGTGGGAGTAGCTGATAATGAGGTAGTTTTGTGTCGCCAAACGCAAACCCCTCCAACTACTCCGTATGCAAAGTAACGAACGCGCAGTTTATGATGCTATCAAAACAGCATTTTCAATGCGATAAACGGCGCGTCCATTTCCTATCTATGATGATCATTGCCCTCTTGAAACTGGCTGATTCTTCATTAGCCCAATGGAGCCTGGCCATCAATCCGAACACCCAACGGGCCTCCCGATTCAAACGTTTACAACGCTTTTTAGGCTTGTTTCGCTTCTCAGCCCGCATTTATGATCAGGTAATCTGGCACCGTTATGGCCAGTCCGACCAGGTATTACTGACGCTGAACCGTACTGAGTACAAACAACGTGGCGAATGGATACAGGTGCTTATGGTAGGTATCGCCCATCAGGGCATCAGTATTCCTCTACTATGGCACTCGGCCAATCGCCGGGGTAATAGGCTCCCAACTCCTGGTCTTTCTTCACAACCTGTACGGGTCCAACTGCGTGATTCGATTGCGCGCTGATTTCTCGAATACGGTCAA
>JAJAYX010000115.1 GCA_026785985.1 Rudanella sp.
CCTAGTGGGATCATCACCTGCACCGTGCTGTCGCGGTTCCAGCCCCACCGCCGGAGGGGGAACGGCTCCACAAACCGCATCAGTTGAACCAGGGCTACCCCCCCGCTTGAGGTAGGGGCCATCGTGATCACGTTCATGTCTTTGTAGGCCGCTTTGATGGGGTCGCGCCAAACCGATTTGTAGTCGGCCAGGTCTTTTTCCGTAATCAGACCCCCCCCTTTCTGCATTTCGGCGGCCAGCAATCGGGCTGTTTCGCCCGCGTAGAATCCCTCGCGGCCCTGCTCCTGAATGCGTCGGAGCGTTTGGCTGAGGTCAGTTTGCACCAGCGTTTGGCCTTTTGCCCAGCGGGTGGTGTCGGTTGGTGAGCCGTTTAGAAAATAGGTTTTATCGGGATTGATTTTCAGCAGGTCATTGCGGATTCCGTTCAGGCCACGGGCATCGCGTTCGGTGAGGGGAAAGCCGCGTTTGGCCAGGTCGATGGCGGGTTGCAACACCTGTTGCCAGGCCAGTTTGCCGAAGCGGGCGTGTGCCTGCACCATGCCATCGACCGAACCCGGCACGCCACTTGCCAGATGCCCGCTGATACTCAGGCCACCGGGCCGAACGTTACCCGCTGAGTCGAGATACATATTCTGGGTGGCTTTGCCGGGGGCTTTCTCCCGAAAATCGAGGGTGAAGGCCGCGCCGGTTTTATCGCGATATACCATGAAACCACCCCCGCCAATGTTGCCCGCACCGGGATACACCACCGCCAGCGCGAACTGCACGGCAACAGCAGCATCGACGGCGTTGCCACCCGCCCGCAGAATATCGAGGCCCACCCGCGAGGCTTCGGGGTGCGCCGTGGCCACCATGCCGTTGCGCCCGGTTGCACCCACCCGGTCCGAGAAAAATGGCTTCACCGGACCGCTAGACCGCGTTGGGTCTTCGTCGCGGTATTGGTAGACCCCCTGACTCTGGGTAACACGGCTTGTGGTCGTGGTGGTTGAGATGGACGATTGGCGCGGGGCCGTGCGACGGGGGGCCGTGGTCTGGCAGGCTGAAAGCAGTGCCAGCAGGCTTATACCTATTAGTTGGTTTTGCATAGGAGTAGGGGGAGTTATGGCGCGATGGAAAACAACACGCAAAAATGGCATTTTACTCGCTCGTGTGCGGTGGCAATCCTTTGTAGCGACTCACATAAGCTGCCTGAATTTGTTCGGAGAACGTCTCGATTCGTAGCGGAGATTGAACGTTGGGAATAGCTGGATTAATCTCGCCTGTGACAGGATTCCAGATCGCCAGTGCAATTGCCTCAGCCCGATGAGCAGCCTCTTCCGGTCGAACTCGTTTTGACAATCGTTCCAGGGTTTGGATAATAGCCGAAAGGCGCGGCTCTTCGATGCAGGGTTCTGGAATAATCACCATAAAGGCGACCACTGCCTGTGGGAATCGGCTATGTACGGTAGTGGCTTCAGTGGCTAAGTCATTGATCATGTTTTGCCAGTTTTTGCCAACGCTGTCTTTGTCATTCAGAGACTTTGAATCGAAGGCAAAGCGGATTCCGTCCGGGCGATAGCCAACATCAAAATTTTGGGGTCTTACCCCACCAATTACGCGAACTGGGCCTACTTCAACACAATCAGCCTGACTTGGTGTTAAGGCGTTTCGGTTTGGTTTCACGATTGGAATACCTCCAAGCATAGTTGATAATAGTTCGCCTACTTTTCGGTCGAATAGCTCACAGAAAGCCCCAGATGAATAGGGATTTGAACGGCCCAAATTTCCGCCAATTTGCTGCCAGGCTATCCCAAAGGCTACGAGTTCATCGGCTGGTATAAGGAACGATGGCATGTCTCTTAAAACGCCCATGTCAATTCGCGGTGGGTTTTCGTGATACAGATTTCCGACCCGTTCGCCGTTCGGATAATTTTGCCCAGATCGCTGTCAACCGTTGGAGGTCGGACTGGTCAAGGCCAAGTTTATTGTGTAAGATTCGGTTCGTCACGGCCAGAATCTCAGCACTCTTTCCGGCTCGCTCCAGGGTGTCTAATTGTTCTACATCTAACTGATTGTCAACGAAGAACGGAATAGGCAAATGGCCTGTTTCTCCGGGCTCAATCTCCAGCACTCCCCCGCCATAGGAACGGCCCATGATTTCTGCAAAAGCAAATGTAAGCACGTTATAAAACGAACCTGCCAACTGCCCTGCATTAATGGGTTGGGTGAGCCGTACCCGGTGTACTGTATCGGTTGAGGTAGCGTCGGTATAGTTGGCAACCATCTTGGGGTAGCGGTAAATCTGCCGGAATAAAAAGGCCGATGGAGTCCAAATGCTGGGCACCGAATACCACGACGGGCGAATCCGGCATTTATAGCCCGTATGGGCCTCCGCCCGGTGGCCCTCGTCAATGTATGCCTTGAGTGGCTCGGTCAGGGGAGTACTGGCTGGAATGTCCAATAGCCAGCAACCGGCACCTGACTCGCGCTGGTTTTCATGATCAGAGGTGGTGTAGGTTAAGCCAGGCAATTGAGCCGTTCGACCCACTAAAGGTCGAACAAACCCCTGTAGCTGTCGGGCTGCCACGTCCTGCTCCCGTTGAACAAAATAAGCGTTGTTGCCCGTAACAACGCCTACTTCGGCCCGGGCAAACTGATTTAGTTTAGGAATATCGGCCCGTTTAGACAGAAGTTGAATGAGTTCGATCTCATCGGGATTCAGGTAATATTGCGTCCATTTATCGCGGGTTTCGGTCAGTAATTTATGCGAATGATTAACCCGAAGTTGGGAGGATAAATCGGGTAAACCACCGAGGTCGTCTAATTCGACAACATCAATGTAATGAGTCGTCCCGGCACCCCGTTCGGCCAGTAACAAAACAATTTCCTGCTGGATACCGTCGAAAACGAGTTTACGAAAACTCACAATCGTAATGGCGGCAAAATACCGGGCCAAAAAAGCTCTGGTCTCGCCCGCATAACCAACCTGTAATAACTCGGCTGGAATGACCATCGCCAACCGGCCTGTTTTGGTCAGCCGTTGGGCTGAGGCAATCAGAAACGGCACCCAGGCATTGGTCAACCGGCTTGGCTGTAAACCAGCCCGTTGCATCTCAGCAAATGCTTTTTGTCGTTGTTCTTCCGGGAATGTATGATAACGAAGAAACGGCGGATTGCCAATGACGGCATCAAAACACAGGTCTTTCAAGGGCGTATCGTTGTGGGTAAACGACAATTCCGACTGTGTTCCCAAAGCCGTAAAAAAATCCCCCGTCGATACGATTTGGAAACCGTTGAGGCCCAAATCGGCTAGTCGGCTTCGGGCAATTGAGGCTTCTGATTGAAATAATTCGGTGGCTCTGAGTTGATTATGAACTTCGTCGGCAGAAGCTCCCCTTTCTAAAAGCTGTTGGGCCGCAGCCACCACCAACTGCCCATCTCCACAACTTGGCTCAAGAACGCGGTCGTCTTTTGACCGGATGACCCATTGTGCTAAAAACCGGGCAATGGGAGCAGGGGTATAATAACCTCCCCGTAGCTTGGGTTTTAGGGTTTCAATCGCCGGCAAGTCAAGGGTCGCGCAATCCTGCACTGAGTCGCTGTATTTAGGTAAAGGGCAGCATAAAACCGCCGTATAGTGCCGAAGATAAGGAAAACGCAGGAAATTTTCTCAGTTTTGCACTCTTAGTTTTGCAAAAATGATTCTCTTCATGGCCACGGCCCGCCCACTATATCAACAACTGTCGCGTAATATCACGGCCTACCCCCCCGAAGAAGCCCGCGAAATGGCGTTCATGCTGCTTGACCACTATTTCGGTCTGCGCAAAACCGATGTGCTGGGCGACAAACCCCTGCCGCCCAACCGAACCGAACCCGACTGGTTCCGAATTTTGGAACGACTGAATCGACAGGAACCCATTCAGCACGTGATCGGCACCACCATTTTCTGCGGTCTTGAATTTGAGGTGTCGCGCGATGTGCTCATTCCCCGCCCCGAAACAGAAGACCTCGTCCGGCTCATTATGCACGACTTTGCTGACCGCTTCGACGAGCCGGGCCGCCCCGTTGAGGTGCTCGACATTGGCACGGGCAGCGGCTGTTTAGCCGTTACGCTGGCGCGGTTTTTGCCCTCATCCTCCGTTACGGGCTGGGATGTGTCGGAGCAGGCCCTCGAAACAGCCCGGCGAAATGCCGACAACCTGCAAGCCCCCGATGTGTCGTTTCAGATTCAGGATATTCTTAATGTCTCCGAAACGTACATCCAATTGTTCGACTGCATTGTGAGCAATCCGCCCTATGTGACTCGCTCCGAAGCGGCTCAAATGGATGCCAACGTGATTCATTACGAACCCGATTTGGCCCTGTTTGTGGACGATGCCGATCCGCTGATTCGTCGCAAGGCGGCGGCGGCGCTGTTC
>JAJAYX010000116.1 GCA_026785985.1 Rudanella sp.
ACCATCAGCAGGGCCAGTGATGGCCACCAATGGTTCGGGTGATCGTTGGCGGCAAGGGCGGACTGATTTCTTTTACCAACAAAACATTCTCCGAGTAGGATAGTAGACATCGCAGTTGAGTGAGAGGTAAACAAATGAGTTAGATTTTACAACGAATACGTCGACTGGAGAACAGTTGCTTTGACCGGTACTACAAAAAAGACAGGACAACTGGAGCAGCAACCTGCCAAAGGTGAGTTGAAGGAAGTGGGTTTGGAACGACAGGGGGCAGCCAGCCAGGTGATTTTAATCATTAAGGGAACCAAATGGCCAACCTGGATGGCAAGTGGGATTGCCAAAATAACAAAGGCATCCGAAGCAGGCGAATGGATGTCAGGCTTGGTAAACGGAAATGGAGCAGTTCAATCACTCGTCTCGTTGAAGGTTGCTTGGTTTCACATCGGCAAACGTGGGCGACCAGCTGGGCTGATTTAGCTGCCGCACCAGGGCAGGGATATGACCAGAAAGCTATGACATAAATCATAGTTTCTGATGAGACTGATTACACCAATGCAGGCATACTACAGACAACTTTGCCTAAAGTTTACGCTATGAAAAACGGATTGCAATCTTAGGATTTCTCTTGTGCAACATAATTAATGGGCAGCCGGATAAATTATGGAATAGCCCTGTTGGCTACGGATGATTCAAGCTATTGCAATGGGACACAAATATTTCGAACGGGACTTAATGGCGTAAAAAACTGAGAATTGATTTGACGTTGAGATCAAAACCTTCTGCAGGCCATTGATTAAATCATCTTTTTAACATTCAAAACTTTTATGTCATGAGAAACAGCAATCAAAATTCAGGAGACATGAAAAAACAGGCGGCCTTTTTTGTTGCATCATTCCTTATTGCAACAAGCCTATTCGCACAGACCGATACGTCGGTGAGTACATTTTGGCGTCCAAAGCCTCGAAATTATCAGGTAAAACAAGCATTAGAAGTAGAAAGCCTGGTGCCAATGTTTCTTTTTGGCGGCTATCATTTTGCGGCAGGCTATCGCTACCGTAAATTCAGAGTGAGAGTAAGTGTCATCAACGGAGGTACTTACAACGCTGAAACTGTCGGCATAAACAATTCTTCACCTGCGTTCAAACGATTTTACAATACGTCGCCCGGCATCTTCTTTGGCTATAATGCATGGAAAAACCTTGAACTCTACACCTATCTGGAAAGTCACACATTTGGTATCGAACAGGAAAACTCGGGTATCAGGAAAGATATTCGCAGCATTGATACCGGTTTGGGTGTCAGCTATCAGTTTTTCGTTGGCCGGTATTTTTACGTCCAGTCAGGTTTGCACCTGTATCTACGGCGTAACAATAGCGCGGATTTCAACGGGGTTCAGTACAATATATCCAATGCCGATGTATCGCCTGTTATACGGATAGGAGCCAGACTTTGGCGGAAATACTGACGCAGCATTAATCGTAAACTTAAATCTAACTTTATTTCACTCATCAATACCCCGGAAACCAGCGTATGCTTTACTAAACACCAGCAGGGGTACAGTGGCGAGCAACGCGTAGTCGATGGAGTTGCTTGACGGGAATAACCGGTGGAAAAACCCTTGGTTTTGCTTCGTGAACATCATCAACATCGACGGCTTCGATGTTTCGATGGCCGATTCAAGGTTGGCAATCAGGGGTATAGCGGGGTCAAGGGGTTTCAGGTGTACGTCGATGGGGTAGTCCGAGAATTTTCGAACGGCCATTTTGATAATTTCCGGGTCGGTTATCGGTTCGGTAGGGACGCTGAAATGCAGTAATTCGACCGTGGCGGCCAGCGGCCCGGCAAAATCGACCACTTGTTTGATCTGTGGTTCAAGGCTGCTCAGATCGGATGCGTACAGAATGCTGGTTAGTTTGGCGACCCGGTAGCTGCCCGGCACGGCAATCACGGGTACCGGAGAATGATTAATGAGATGGGCGGTCGTCGTGCCGAATAGTTTTTCGAACGTTCCGGCTCCCCGCGTACTGACACAGACGAAGTCGAAGGCATGGTCAGTCGCGTAGCTGATGATGGCGATTTCGGGAAACACTGAATTTTCGATCGCGCACGGATGATCGGACGTACTGATTTTCAAGCTTTTATAAACTGACTTAACAAAGCGGTCAAGCGTCTTCCGGATCTTCGCCATCTCGCCTTTCTCGTAGGCCGCGTACGTCGCCTTGTTCCAGGAGGTCGGTCTCATCACGTTGTGCACGTGCAGAAAGGTGAGGGCAAAGTCGTGCTGCGACGCCAGTTGGATGGCGAAACGCAGGGCCGCTTTCGAGTTGGCGGAAAAATCGGTGGTGACCAGGATTTTTTTCATTGCCATTTTTTAAACGTACTCATTATTAGTTATTTATTCTCTGAATCAGCACCGGCACGGAGGCATGGTTCAATACGTCGTCCGCCACGCTCCCCTGCAACAGGTGACGCAGGCCCGTGTGTCCGTGGGTGTACAGCACAATCAGGTCGGCCTGGCGTTCCTGGGCATAATTCAGGATACCGTCCTGCACGCTGCGGGCGAGTCGGATGTGCAATTCATAATCGGTGATGCCTTTTTCCCGGGCCAGTTCGTGCATCCAGGCGTGTACCCCTTCGGGAACGCAGTTGTCACTGGGTGTACTCACGTAAACGAACTGTTTCAAGCTTCCGGTCGCGCCGAACGGATACGGCGGCCAGTGTTGCTTTAAGGCATCGTCCACGTCGATGGCGGCAACAGCGTTCGTCGGAGCAAAGGGCACTACCGCTTGTTTCACCACCAATACCGGGCAATGGGCAGACCGGACGATGTGTTCGGCGTTGGAACCGAAGAGCCACTCGTCCAAGCCCGACGCGCCGTGCGTTGCCAGCACGATCAGATCAGCCTGGCGTTCGGTCATGGCCTTGTACAGGCCACTGGCGTCCCGGCAGAGAACAGGGGTGACGGGGATGTCTTGATAGAGAGGGTTTTCAGCAACTTGTTGCAGGTCGGATTCCGCCTTGGCTTCCTGCTCGTCAAGGTAGCTGGCTATGGCCAGTGAGTCCTCGGAGGTGCCGGCGTGGGCTATCGAAAAAGGGATGTAATGCACCAGTAGGATCTCGGCTCCGTAGGTGCGGGCCAAGCCGGCGGCCACCTGAAGGGCACTATCGGCAAGGGGGCTTAAATCAGTTGGAACTAAAATAGTCTTCATATACAAATGGATTTTAATTGACAGCACAAAGCAACCGCTCATTCGGCAGTCTCCAAATGACTGTCGTCAATCACAGTCCTGATACAAATCATCCGTTGTACCGGCTATTAGCAATCAACTCCTAAGGTGTGGTTCTTCGCGCTGCTGCCATTGTCGCTACTCGGGTAAAAACCATTTTCAGGCGCGTAATGGCTTTATCCATCAGCAAAGATGACGGCTTCCATCACTAACGGACTGTGCTTTCGGTCAGTCGACAACCTGTTCAGTCTTCGCCCCAACGAACGGAGCGCATTGAGCGGACTCGAAACTGTACCGACAAAATAGCCGGTGAGACTGCGCGTATTGCGGGCGTTGGTCGGGCCACGTTTTGTCGCTACATCGCTCCGTTTTGATCACGTTCGCCTTAAGATTCCGACTGAATCCCAATTGAACAATCCTATTTGGCCGACTTCCGCGACTGCTGATAGGTCTTCACGGCGAGCGTACCGATCACTAAAATGACCACCCCCATAAAAATATATTCGATATGTTGACCCAGGCTGGGGAATAATTGGCCAAGCCAATACCCAGCCATCACCAGGATAGTGATGTAGGCCACGCAACCAGCGGCCGTTAACGATAGAAACCGCTGCCAGGGCATCCCGCTGCTGGCCGCTATGAGGGGGTTGAAGGTTCGGATGATGGG
>JAJAYX010000117.1 GCA_026785985.1 Rudanella sp.
ACGAACTGGGTGACTTTTATCCGTCACTGGCCATTGCCATGATGCACACGTCTGCCGAAGACAGCGACCCGACAAATCTGGGCGACCCCAACGGCCTCATCGGAATTCACTACCAGCCCACCGCTGCCAACACCCGCGTTACGCTGGAGATGACCTGTTCGGGTGGCCTGAAACTCTTTGACCGGGCCGTTTTCAGCGTGACCGTGCCGAAAGCGGGCGAGGTTTACACCATTGCCCCCGTGATGCCCTACGACCAGCGGAAACTGGCCAGCATCAGGCAGGTGCAGCCCATCTACGTCACCTACCGGGTCACCATCAACGGGCGTAAGCAGCCCGAACGAACCGAGCGGCTGCTAATTCAATCCATCAACGTGTGTCCCTTTGGCTTCACCGACGAGGAAGACAACTACACCTCCCTCGACTTTATGTTTGCGGCCTACGTGAACGAAGATCACCCCCAGATTGACCGGATTCTGCAAACGGCGCTGACCAAAAAATACATCGATTCGTTTGCGGGCTACCAGGGCGAAACCATCGACGTTTACAAGCAGGTGCTGGCCGTCTGGCGGGTGTTGCAGGAGCGCGGCATTCGCTACAGCAACATCACCACGACCGTGGCCGAACGCGATAATGTATCGAGTCAGCATGTGCGACTGATTGACGAAAGTCTGGCCAATACCCAGGCCAACTGCGTCGATGGGACGGTGCTTTTTGCCTCCATTCTGCGTAAAATCGGCATCGAACCCATCCTGATTGTCCTCCCCGAACACATGTTTGTCGGATTCGACCTGGATGAAGACGGCGAAAAGCAGGCGTACTTAGAAACGACCATGCTCGGCACCCCCGTTGACGAGATTGAGCTAAAGATGACAGCCTTCGCTAAATCACTGCTGGCCGATGCCGACACGAACGCCGACCGAGCGGCTATGACGCGTTTTCTGGGAGCCATTCAGGACGGAAACGCAGCCTACGCCAAGAGCCGGACGGCGATTGAAAAAGAGCGCGACGGCTACACAAAATTACGGGTATCAGAGGCCCGGCAGATCGGGATCCTGCCGATTATGTACGTAGCCAAGACGTTGGCCGACAAATAGACACCATCGCAGCCGGTTGTGGCCGTTGTGGTCACACAAAACTGTACTTGAACAAGCCGGCGGATATGTAGGGCCAAGTGGGAAGCGGGTTAGCGATAAGTCCGGCGTAGCTGCCGCCTACAAAAATGGGTCGAAGTTGGTTTGAGTTGGCATAGCTGTTTCTATTTAGTTGATCGTTATTCCCAGACGGGAAACGGGTCTTTGAAAGGCCCTTTATTTTCCATGTGTTTCAGTTCCATCTCCGTGCAGAGGCAGTCCTGCAATTCGGCAGTAACCTGTGCCTGTTTCAGGTCCTGACCGATGATGACCAACTCGTTCTGCCGGTCGCCGAAGCGTTTGTGCCATCGGCTTTCGATATCTTTTTGGTTTTCCATAAACGCGCCGTACTCTGTCCGCTTTCCAAACGGCATGGATGCCCACCACACCCCGGCGGCTTCGGCCCGCAGACTACCCCCGGCCTGACTGAAATTCAGCGCGTCGTCGGGGCGCGAGGCAAGCCAGAATAAGCCTTTGCTACGGATAATACCCGCCGGAAAATTCTCACTCAGGTACGCCCAAAACCGAACCGGGTGAAACGGACGGCGGTCGCGGAAGACGAAGGAGGAAATGCCGTATTCTTCGGTTTCGGGCGTATGACCAATCCCGTCTTTGTGGTTTTGTAATTCCTGAATCCAGCCCGCCGATTGCGATGCTTCCTCAAAATCGAACCGGCCCGTGTTCAAAATTTCGGCGGGGTCAACCTTGCTGAATTGACTCTCGATCAGCTTAGCTTTCGGATTCAGTTTGTGCAGAATCGCTTTCAATTCGCCCACCTGACGAGGTGTCATTAAATCGGTTTTATTCAGGATCAGCACATCGGCAAACTCGATTTGCTCCGTCAGCAGGTTCACGATGGTGCGTGTGTCGGCGGCATCGTCATTAAGTTCGCGCTGATAGATGGTATCAATGGAGCCAAAATCCCGACCAAAGTTGAACGCATCCACCACCGTCACCATCGTGTCGAGCCGGGAAAACTTCGAGAGGTCGATACCTTTCTCTTCGTCCACGAAACTGAACGTCTGGGCTACCGGCAACGGCCGCTTCGGCGGTCCGATCCGAAATCCCCGTCGATTCAATGAGCAGGTAGTCGAATCGGTTTTCCAGAGCCAGTTTTTCTACCTCAAGCATCAGGTCTTCGCGCAGGGTGCAGCAGATACAGCCGTTGCTCATCTCCACAAGCCGCTCTTCGGTGCGCGACAGTGTGTTCTGATCGTTGACAAGTTCGGCATCTACGTTGACCTCGCTCATGTCGTTGACAATCACGGCGACCTTCAGCCCGGCTTTATTATGCAGGATATGGTTGAGCAGGGTGGTTTTTCCGGCTCCCAAAAAGCCACTCAGCACGGTAACGGGTAATTTTTTCATAGGTAATGTACAAGGTATTTAAAGGAAAACTCGCCCCATTAAGTCGTATCAAGGCAGGTCTGATACCAGTTCGGCCCTGTCGAGGATGTAGTTCATTTCGTATATATTATCGGCATTCAGGCGTAGCATACCGGAGAAAGTCCGGCGTTCGTCAGTTTTGAAGGTACGGGGCAAGCGTTTGAAATTAAGGGCCATGACGGACTCCGGGCCGGCACCTCCACAGAAGAAGCAGGCAGCCATCGGATAGCGCGAAACCACGTAAAGCCCCCTTTCCAAATCCACTGGAATGACGTATCCGGTAATGGTAATGGTAATAGCATTGCCGCTCAGTGCTTTGACCGATTGGCCAAACCGGGGAGCCAGCATGACAACGTTTTCTTCAGGATACCAACGCTTACGAAATTGCACATCGCGCAACTGCTCCCAGGTAATCACCCGTGGTGCTGCGCCTGTAGCCCGTAGTGTTAGCAGCAGGGCGAATAATAAGAAGGTTATTCGGCGCATGGCGATTGATGAACATGGTGGGTGCGGCAATACTGAATGTTGAGCAAGTGACTCACAACCAACCCTATTGAGGCCGCGTAAGCCAGATACTCAAACCCTTCGTGAACGTCTTCGAGCAGTAAGCCAACCGCAAACAGGGCCAGAAACACCCACAGGGCCAGCCGAATCGGGCGGCTGCTGTGCCGCGAAGCCGACCAAACGGCCACCATATTGATTGTAATGAAGAGGTAATCGAGACTCAAAAAGCCAATGCGAAGGGTCTGGTGATTCAGTAGGGTAGAGGTCATGACCAGAATGGGCGTAATCAGGCAGTGGATAATGCAGAGCACGGAGCCAGCAATGCCCATGTAGTCGGCGCGCCTGTTGAGCGGAGAGGTATTCATACCCGGTGTTGGTTGATTGAAGATGCAAATATAAAGAGGGGTTTTTTTTTTTTTAAAAAAATGGATAAAAAAAAACCACCTATTTTTTTAGAAAAAAAAAATTAAAAAATAATTAAATATGGCCAAAAAACAGGGACTA
>JAJAYX010000118.1 GCA_026785985.1 Rudanella sp.
TGCACAGGGAGTCCGTGGCCGCGTCACCGATGGTTCAAGCAAGGCCAGTTTGCCGGGTGCCACGGTATTGGTGGTGGGTAGCAACAACGGCACCACAACCGATGCCACCGGGGAATATAGTTTGCGACTTGCTCCCGGCAAATACACCATTCGTGTTTCGTCGATTGGGTTTCTGAATCGCGATGTGGGGGTCACCGTTCAGGACGGCGCCACGGCAACGGCCGATGTTGAGCTGAGTGAAAACTCATCCAGCTTAAGCGAGGTGGTGGTTATTGGTTCGCGGGCTGCAACCTCGCGCACCAATGTTCAGTCGGCGGTGCCGGTAGACGTGATCACGACCAAAGAGTTGAAAGGCTTTTCGCAGGTTGACGTAAGCCAGATTCTGAACTACGTGGCTCCGTCGTTCAACTCGAACCGCCAAACCGTTACCGACGGAACCGACCATATCGACCCGGCTTCGTTGCGGGGGCTTGGTCCAGATCAGGTGCTGGTGCTGGTGAACGGCAAACGGCGGCACACCACTGCGTTGGTAAACATCAACAGCTCGGTGGGCCGGGGTGCAGTTGGCACCGACATGAACGTGATTCCAGTGGCGGCTGTTGAGCGAATCGAGGTGCTTCGCGATGGTGCGGCTGCCCAATACGGCTCCGATGCCATTGCCGGGGTAATAAACATAGTACTCAAAAAAAATTACGATGGTTTGTCGGCTTCGCTGACGGGTGGGCAGAACATGACCACCATGAATTACGTAATTCCGAACATTGCAGGTGGAACCATCAACAAAAGCCAGTCGATCAACGAGGGGGGAGTCGTGCAGTTTGATTTCTCAAAGGGATTCCGGCTGGGCAACAAAGGCCGGTTGAGCGTGAGCGGTCAGTATAACGCCCGCGGACGCTCGAATCGCTCGGGAGACGACAACATTCCTACCACTTACCTTGGCTCGAATGGTGGCTTTCCGGCCACGCCCACCGGTCAGAATGCCGCTGTTTTCCGCAATGACTTGATTGCTCAGGATCAGGTTATCGAAAAACAACGCGGCTACAATCGCCAAAACATGATTGTAGGCAACTCAAACTCAACCAACATTGGCTTGTTTTTGAACGGCGACATCGCTATCAACAAAAATTCAGAATTCTATTTTTCAGGAGGTGTTACCTATCGTACTGGAACTGGTTATGGTAATTATCGGGTGCCAGTAGCTCGCAATCAGCAGCCTACCAAAACCGACGGTACCCTGGCTTACCCGGATGGATTTTTGCCGGGCATTCAATCAGCAGTGGGCGATCAGTCGGTGATTTTAGGGTACAAAACGGTGTTGGGAGCCTGGAATGTTGATTTAAGCAACACATTTGGCCAGAACACCTTTGGGTTCAAGGTTATTAACTCCGGTAATGCCTCGCTGCCCGCCAGCAACGATCCGCAAACTTCATTCGACGCGGGTAAGCTGGCATTCCGGCAAAATACCGTTAATCTGGATCTCTCGCGCCGGTTTGGGAAAGGTACAAAATCGCTGAACGTGGCTTACGGTGGCGAGTTTCGCTACGAGAATTTCCAGATTACAGCGGGCGAGCCGGGTTCCTATTCAGGTGATCCGAACCGCCGGTTGGCTATTGCTCCGCCTGCATCAGGAACGGTGGTGGCAGCACCAGGAGCACAAGTGTTCCCCGGTTATCGACTTACCGACGAAATCGACAAGTCGCGGAACAGTCAGTCGCTTTACCTCGACCTGGAGGGCGAAACAGGTAAGCTGCTGGTGGGCGCGGCTGGCCGCTTCGAGAATTACAGCGACTTTGGCTCAACCTTCAACGGCAAACTGTCGGCCCGTTTCCAGATCACACCCGCCCTTGCGTTGCGGGGTTCGGCCAGTACGGGCTTCCGGGCACCCTCGCTACACCAGCGGTATTTCCAAAACACCAGCACCCAGTTTGTGAATGGGTTGCCTTCCAATACCCTGACGGTGAATAACGAGAGCCCTATTGCCCGCACGGTGATTGGGGTTGATGCGCTTAAAGCCGAGACATCGGTTAACTATACGGTTGGCATAACAGCCCGTGGTGGCCGTGCGTTTACCTTAACGGTTGATGCTTACCAGATTGACATTACCAACCGGATTGTCTATTCCGGTGCGTTTACCCGCGCTCAGTTGGGTTTTGCGGCCACCGATTACCTCGGTGTAAACTTGGTTCGGTTCTTTGTCAACGCGGCCAACACCCGCACACGTGGTTTGGACATTGTGGCTTCGGAACGGATTAAGGCGGGCAAAGGTAATTTAGTGATAACGGCTGCTCTGAACTTTAACCAGAACACCGTGACGGGCATTAACAGCACCCCGCTGATTGACGCGGCTAAAAACAACCCCCCCGAAGCCAACCCCAGCACCTGGTTCCGCACAGCTCTGTTCGACCGCAATCAGGTGTCGATTATGGAAGACTACCTGCCCCGCAACAAGTGGAACTTCAGCGCGATGTATAACATTGGCAAGTTCGACTTTACGGCCCGGGCGGTGCGTTTTGGCCAGATAAACTTCAAAACTCCTATTGATCCACAGGCCAAAAAGGCAGACGGCACATTCTGGAACACTCAATTTTCTCGGGATGCTAATGGTCAGGCTTTTATTGACCAGGCGTTTAAAGCTGTATGGATTTCTGACCTGAACGTTAGCTACCGGGCTACCAAGAACATAAGTGTGATGGTGGGTGGCAACAACCTGTTCGACGTGTATCCTGACCAGATTTATATTGACCCCCGCAACGCGCAGGGCAGCACTGATTATTCATCGGGCCGAGACAACTCGAACCGGGGCCGGTTCCTGTATCTGCCTAATCAGGGTGGGTTTAACGGCCGCTACGTATATGGACGGGTATCGCTGAGTTTGTAACCGGCATCTAAGC
Source organism: Rudanella sp. (assembly GCA_026785985.1). Classification (GTDB taxonomy): domain Bacteria; phylum Bacteroidota; class Bacteroidia; order Cytophagales; family Spirosomataceae; genus Rudanella. The sequence continues at coordinate 2,892 of JAJAYX010000118.1, forward strand.
ATGAACGGTGAAATGTCCTGAATTAAAAGATGCTTAAATACGGCACTGAAAGCCGGATGGTTTATGTAACCGTCCGGCTTTTTTTATAGGTTGCGGTCAAACTGTAGTCCGTGACTAACCGCCTGATTCTCTTCTTATTTTCCTATGGCATAATGGCTTGCGCCGTTTCGCGCTGGCGAATCGCTGGTATTGGTCCGGGTGAAATGGTGGTGGGTTTGGCAGCGTTACTGGCTCTGTGCACCCGGAGGAATCAGGACAGTTTGTCGTATGCCCGTCAAAGCTGGCAGTGGTTCGTAGGGGTCTCTGTGGCTACCATGCTCACGGGAACCTTTTGGGCCGGGTCTATCGGCGTTTGGGAATCAGTGGGTTTTGGCCACGACGCACTGGCACTGGCCTTTTGCTTTATAAGTTTGACGCTTCTGTTTCCATTACTCGCTGATGCCGATCAGCGAGCTTTTTTTTGCCGTCAGTTTCTGCGGGCGGGCATTATTCTGGCCATAAGTAATCTGGTTTTCTACGGCGGTTTTCAACTGTATTTAGGCGAAACAACCCAGTGGATTGGGCGTTTTAATGGGCTGGCTGCCAATCCAAACCAGTTAGCCCTGTATGTTTGCCCGTTGCCTTTTTATTTGCTGCAACGGCCCTTTTTACTGAAGCGGTGGGAAACGATTGCGGGCTTTCTGGCCTGTTTGAGCGTTGGCTGGCTCACTAGCTCCGACGCGCTCCTGCTGGCCTGGCTCATTGGCTTTGTCGGATTATTCATGCTGGCCATTCAGCGTCGCTCGTGGCGTGTCGAACCGAGGCAAAACGCCCACATGAAAGCTCTGGTGAGCCTTATTTTTTCCCTGTTATTGAGTGTTATAATCGCTGTGTTCTGGACTTATCTGACTGATATTTATGCCATCGGTGGGCAGGGGAATCTTCGGTTTCAACGCTGGCAAAACGGACTGGTGGCCCTGAGTCATTCGCCCTTGTTCGGGCTTGGGCCGGGTGCTTTTTCGGGTGATGAAACCGCTTTTGGAGGCTATGAAGCCCACAACCTCTATATCGACTGGATGGCATCGGGCGGGGTGTTGGCCGGGCTGGTACTGATTTGGCTTCAACGCCGGGTCTGGCTAAATCTTGTGGCTTGTCGTGCCGAAACACTGCTGGCAGGTTTTGTGAGTTTGCTGGTATTCAGCAGTTTCCATTACGTAGCCCGGCATCCGGTTTTCTGGTTGTATCACCTGCTGTTTTTGCTTAACCCACGTCCCCATGTGCGGCATCTTCGGCACCCTGAACCAATTCATTGATCACCCGGCGCAGGTTCTTGGCGACCTGCACCACCGGGGGCCTGATTCACACGGGTGCCTCACAACGGGGCCACTTTCGCTGCTTCACACGCGCCTGGCCATTCAGGAATTGGGCACGGGCGGAAACCAGCCTATGCAACGGGGACGCTGGGTGCTGGCATTCAACGGCGAAATCTATAACCACCACGAACTCCGTTATAAATTCAACCTTTGTTGCCGATCGGGGAGCGATGCCGAAACGTTGCTGCATTTATGGGAACGCCTGGGCGTGGCTATGTTACCCCTGCTGGACGGAATGTTTGCCTTCGTCCTGTTTGATACGGTGTCGCAACAACTCTGGCTGGCTCGTGATCAATTTGGCCAGAAACCACTATATCTCTGGCAGTCAGGCAATAAGCTGGTTTTTAGTTCCGAACTCCGAGCCTTACAACGCCATCAGCCCTTAGCCATAAAGCACTCGGCTCTATCACAGTTCTGCCAGTTGGGGTACTTTTTGCCAGATCAGACACCCTACCAAAACGTGCGGCAAGTGCGACCCGGCCACGTCTTGTGCATCGAAGCCCAAACGCTTACCCAAACCGAAACGTGTTGGGTGCCAGAGAAGGTATCGGTTCGCCCGCCAATCCCCGATACTGACATCCTGAAAAGCCTGGAAAGAATTCTGACGCGAACCGTTCACCAGCAACTCGACACCACCGACCGCTAGGTGTGTATTTTCCTCAGTGGCGGCATCGACAGTGGTTTGATAACGGCCATTGCCGCCCGGCATCAACCCGGTATCCGAACGTTCACAATGTCGTTTTCAGAGGGTTTGTGTGACGAGGCTCCAGTTGCACAACTCGTTGCTAATCAGCACAAAACACAGCATACCGTGGTTCGGGTCGATACAAAAAATCTGGCTGATGAGCTACTGAATATTTTGCCTCATTTTGGTGAACCGTTCATGGATAGTTCGGCTCTACCAAGTTATTGGGTGGCCAAAGCTGCCCGCGAACATGTATCGGTGGTGCTAACCGGCGACGGTGCCGATGAGCTTTTCGGCGGCTACCGACGCTATGCAGCCGCCCGGTTTGGTCTGTTCCGGTTGCCCGAAATAGTTGCTCAACGGATGGGCATTTTGCAACCGTTTTTGCCGCATCCGGCCCATAAACAATCCCGATACAGTCATCTGTATCGCCTGATCAGTATGGTTCAACAATCGGGAATAAGCCGTTATCTGTCAGCTACTACCGATGTTTTTGGCGGTTACGAGGCTAACCTGGTCGACCTCGCCCCGGTTGGGGAGTTAGAAGCATTGATTGTGCAAACCCAATCGTTGAGCGGTCTTCAGCAACTGCAATGGCTGGATCAGAATCTGTTGCTGCCCAATGATTTGCTCAAAAAAATGGACATTGCCACGATGGTGCATTCGCTGGAAGCCCGGAATCCGTTTCTGAGTCGGGAGGTGGCAGAACTGGCTTTCTCATTACCCGACAACCTGAAAATTGGCTGGCAGAGGGGAGAGTTGAAAACCAAATTTCTGCTTCGGCAACTGGCTGCGAAACACTTGCCCTCTGCCGTGATTCGGCAACCCAAACGGGGTTTTGAGGTGCCGCTTCGGCAATGGCTCGATGGCCCACTTCGGTCGTTAACGCACGATTATCTGCTGAAACCGAGCCTTATGGATAGCCTTGTGAAGCCGACATTTATTCGCCAGCTTTTGCACAAACCGCAGCAGTTTCCGCCCGAAAAACGAGCCAAACTGCTCTGGATGATGCTTTCCATTGAAATCTGGCACCGAAATCTGTTCCGCCATGAAGGGTAAACTGTTGCGCATTACCACCGTCCCCGAATCGTTGCGAACATTGTTATCGGGGCAGTTAGCCTTCATGCGCGAACAGGGTTTTACGGTTTGGGCTGCCAGTGCCGGACCCGTTCACGAACAAAAAATGGATGGTTGCCCTCATTTCACTCTGCCTTTGACCCGGCGACCCTTTTCGCCCCTCCGCGATGTGTGGGCCTTGTGGAAAACATACCAGCTCGTTTGCCAACTGCGCCCCGACATTGTGCATACGCATACGCCCAAAGCTGGTCTGATCGGGATGTGGGCTGCATGGATGGCAGGGGTTCCCGTTCGGATACACACCGTGGCGGGTTTGCCGCTGATGGAACGGCGGGGTTTTTGGCGGTGGCTTTTTACCCGCGCCGAACAGTTAACCTATTGGTTTTCAACCAGTGTTTGGCCCAACTCATTTGGACTGGAAGCTTATATCCGGCAGCACCTCTACAATGGCCCCAAACTTCGGGTAATTGGTAACGGAAGTAGCAACGGCATCGACCTTCAGTACGTTCGACAAACCCCTGAACTGACAAAACGAGCTAAGGATCTGGAAAAACAGCTTTTTATTCCCCACAATGCTTTCGTGTGGGTGTTCGTGGGGCGCATTGTTCGCGACAAAGGCATTGCCGAACTGGTGACAGCATTTCGGGAACTAGCCCGGGAGAGGCCCGATTCCCGCTTGATCCTGGTGGGGTACGAAGAAGCCCTAAACTCAATCAGCCAGAAAACTAAACAATTGATTATCAACGAAAAATGTATTATATCAGTGGGTTTTCAGGCCGATATTCGTCCATATGTTTCGCTGGCTAATGCTTTGGTGTTGCCCAGTTATCGGGAGGGCCTACCCAACGTTTTGTTGCAGGCAGCCTGCCTGGAACGCCCGGTTGTGGCAAGCGATATTGTGGGTTGTCGGGATGTTTTGATCGAGGGCGAGACGGGTTTGCTTACGCCACCCAAAAATCCAGTTACTCTCCATGATACGATGCTCAGACTGATGACCGATGCCGCGCTTTGTGAGAAAATGGGTCAGGCAGCCCGCGCTCATGCAAAAGCCCACTACGACCAGCAAACGGTATGGCAGGCTCTACTATTGGCTTATAAACAGACACTTTCTGCTATCCGGCACTAATGCATATTCTGCTAATTCACCCTTATTTTCTGCCGCCCGGTGCCGCTGGTAGTATTCGATGGAACGAGATCGCCCGGCATTGCGTCTCGGCTGGCCATCGGGTAACGGTGCTGGCCGGGTCAGTGGATTATCTGACAGGGAAACAGTATGAAACAACTGGTAAACAAATAGATACAGAATCATTGGAATCAGGTATTAGGGTCATTCGCGTGCCAATGTCCAGTAGATATGATCGGGGTCGATGGGGCCGGCTATGGGCGTATTGGACGTTTTTCTGGAACAGCCTGTGGGCAGGTTTAGTTAACGTTGTGAATGATGTGGATATAGTGCTGGCAACCTCTCCCCCACTCACCGCCGGAATGACGGGCCTTCTCCTGGCGCAACTCCGCCGGCGACCGTTGGTATTGGAGATCCGTGATTTGTGGCCCGATGCCCCCGTTCAGATGGGCTATCTGAGCAACCCGGTTTTGGTGCGGATGGCCTTTGGGCTCGAACGAATTTTATATCAGCAGGCAGCTCATATCGTTACGCTGACTCCAGCTTTTGAAAACGTGTTGATGTCAACGAAAAATATACCCCCCTCCCGCTGTACAACCATCTCGAACGGGGCAGACAATGAACTGACGGATACAGCATTGGTCGGATTTGACCGATCCCATTTTCGTGAAGAAAATTACCTGAACAATCACTTCTGGATTATTTATGCGGGCGCACACGGCCCGGCGAATGGGTTGTGTGCCGTACTCGATGCCGCTGAAACAGTGCAAGATCAGCCCGTTGGTTTCCTACTAATAGGCGATGGTTCGCAAAAGGCACATTTACAGGCCCAAGCCACCCGGCGTGGACTGACCAACATCCGGTTTTTGCCTGCTATGCCCAAGCCCGATGTCCTCCGCTGGATAGCCGCTGCCGATGCCGGTCTGGTGATTATGCAGCCATTACCCATTTTTCAGACGATGCTCTCTGCCAAACTGTTCGACTATATCGCCTGTGGAAAACCGGTGCTGACGGCCATCGACGGGTTGACACGGCAACTCGCTGAACAACATGGATTTGGGCTATTTTTGGACCCAATGAACCCGACTTCTTGGTACAAACAAATTTGTTTGTACATTGCCCGGCCAACCTTAATTTCGGAACACGGTAACAACGGACTTACGTATGCCCGCAAAACCGCCAACCGAACGCTGTTGGCCCACCGTTACCTAACTATTCTGAACCGTGTATATTTCTCTGATGAAACCGGGCCTTGACCGGCTGGTGGCCTTTGTGGGTCTGTTTTTTTTGACTCCTTTCTTTTTACTGATGGCTCTGTTACTGGTTTTTGCAACCGGGTTGAATCCTGTTTTTCGACAGCAACGCATTGGTTGTCAGGGAAATTTATTCTGGCTCTACAAGTTCAGAACTATGACCAATACCCGCGATACCATCGAAAACCTCCTGCCCGATGCCGACCGAATAACACCCATTGGACGCTGGCTCCGCCGACTATCCCTCGACGAATTACCGCAACTGGTCAATGTGTTACTGGGAGACATGAGTCTGGTGGGACCACGACCCTTGCTGGCCGAATACGCTCCCGAATTAGCCATCCATAAGCGACATACTATCAAGCCGGGATTGACGGGCTGGGCGCAAATTCACGGACGAAACCACCTCAGTTGGCCCGAAAAATTCGGGCTGGACTGCTGGTACACAGCTCATTGTACTTTTTCAGTGGATAGCCTGATCCTCTGGCGAACCCTCTTTGTGTTGGTCGACACCTCTCCACCTGCTAAACCAATCACGCCATGCTACTCTACGGAGCCGGAGGCCATTCCCGCGTCATAATCAGCATTCTGAATGCCATTAATCAGCAAGCCGTGGCCATTTTTGATGATGACCCGAACAAAGAAACCGTCGCCGGCATTCCGATTGTTGGGTGCTATAGCTCTGATTTTCAGCCTGATTTGCCGCTCTTGCTGGCCGTAGGGAACAATGTCACCCGGTGCCAGTTAGCCCAAACCATCACTCATTCGTTTGGCACCATTGTTCACCCATCGGCAATCGTTGATTCGAGTGTGACCCTGGGTGCAGGAACAGTAATTGTGCATCGGGCGGTGGTGCAGGCCAATGCCCGATTAGGTCAGCATGTTATTGTGAATACGGGGGCATCGGTCGACCACGACTGCGAACTGGAGGCCTTTGTGCAGGTGGCACCGGGTGCCGTTTTGTGTGGTCATGTGCGGGTAGGCGAGGGAACGCTCATTGCTGCCGGGGCGGTGGTGGTACCGGGCATCGAAATTGGCCGATGGGCTGTGGTGGGAGCCGGTGCCGTTGTTACCCGAAACGTGCCCGATGGAGCCGTGGTTTGGAACAGCCCCGCCCGACTCATTCGATTTCGACGCTCGTGAACCAGCCACCGGCATTCAGAATCCCGCTATCAGTCCCGCACCTGTCAGGCAGCGAATGGGGCTTTTTACAGGAGCAAGACCTGACCTCATTACTCTTGCTTACGGGCCTGGTTGAACGGGAATTATGCCAGGCAACCGGGGCCGATTTTGCGTTGGCGACTCCGTCGGGTACGGCTGCGCTGGAGCTGGCTCTCCGCATCCTGCACATTGGGCCGGGCGATCTGGTGGTTTGCCCAACACTCACATTTTCGGCCACTGCCAACGCCATTACGGCCACCGGAGCCACGCCGGTTTTCGTGGGTAGCGAACCCACTACCTGGGGCCTCGATCCAGACGCACTCGAAACGGCGTTGAAAACCCTGCCGAAA
>JAJAYX010000119.1 GCA_026785985.1 Rudanella sp.
AAACAGTGTCGCGCACAAAGGGCCGACCTGTCAACAGCGCCAGTTGAATGGCATTATTGCCGGTTGTTTCAGTATTGTTAGAAACCTGCCCGGTGCCATTCGATTTTTGGGGATTGGTTTGGGGGCTTTCCAACGAACCCGGCAGGCCGGTTGGGGTTGCCGAAAGCTGATTGCGGCCTGATGAATTGATAGGGGCCGATGGGCGATTGTTGACAGTAGAGGATGTTCCGGTAGCGTAAGGAGTTGATGGTGAGTTTGTTTCAGCAATTTCGTTGTCCCGTTTTCGGTCAACAGGCACAGCCACATACCGAACCACATCGCGGGTTAGGAAAACTGTATCGGGTGGAACCGCCGTTGGGTTTGCCGGGGTTGGATTTGCTGACTGTCGGAGTGTTGTAACGGTCTGGTTCAACGTGCGAACCTGTTCGTGTAATTGTCGATTGGCCTGGTATTGCTGATAGGCTACTCCGCCAAAGGCCATCACAGCCGCAACGCTGGCAGCGGCCATCAGTCCGGCTTTGGTGCCAATTGCAAAAACGGGTGTCGAATGGCCCAATGTCTGTTGCATCCGGGTCCAGTCTTGTTCGCGAAATTCAGGCTCGACGCTTTCCAATTTCCGCCTGATCTGATCGGAGAAATCATCGGGTTTCATAGTAGCCAAGATTAGTCGATGTAATGTGTGGGTAATATTGTTTTACCAGTTGTTGTAATCGCTGCCGACCTCGCAAAAAGTGCGACCTAATGGTGGCTTCGTTGGCTTCGAGCATTTCAGCAATTTCGCGAAGGCTATACCCATCCACCACGTGCAGGTTAAAGGTTGTTCGCCAGGCCGGGGGGAGTTGCTGCACAATAGCCAGAATTTCGTCTGCCGTGATCCGATCCACCACATGATCGTCGAAAGAGGCTTCGGGGACATCTTCCAGCGCAAAATTAGCCGCATGCTTATGATACTTGCGATAGTTGCTGATGGCCGTGTTGACCATAATGGTTCGCAACCAGGCTTTGAAGGGCAACATTACATCGTACTGATGCAGGTGTTGAAACACTTTCAGGAATCCTTCATTCAGTATTTCCTCTGCCTCCTCCGAAGTGGCGGAATATCGAAGGCAAATACTTTTGGAGTAACCGAAAAATTGTTTGAACAACACCCGTTGGGCCTGCGGATTTTGCATCCGGCAGGCTTCGATGACGCTAAGCAGGTCATCGTCCGTGAATAATCGCTTACGGAATAGCAACAGTCTGACGTTTAAGTGTGTAGAGTTTATCCTACTACATATACGCAGCTTGTGGGATCATTGTTGCAAATCAACCGAATTTTTAAAACAGGCTTCAGAGCAAGCCATTTATGACCCTTTTGCAACACTGATAAATCAACTGACGTATTGACTTGGTAACGGGGCCGATTACTGTGTTGGTATGCCCGGTTTATATGACATCAAAAGTACTTTCGATATTGATTGTGGGGGGCGAAAACTCGGCTGAAGCCTTCTCAGGCCACTCAACGGGTAATGCCAGTCGTGGTTATGTACCACAACTTGTTCGGCAACTACAGCACGCAGGGTGGCAAGTGCAGGTTGAATGCCACACGCCTGTCGACATCCACGTGGCTCTGCCTTTGTTACAGCGGCTGAATCTGAACCGGTTTGACCTGATTCTCCTTGAACTTGGCCATACACGGTTACAACAACCCGACAGTTTCAGCGACCTGCTTCGCTCACCTACTTACGATTCGTTTATTAATCCACACGTGAAGTCCATGACCATGCACGACATTGCAACCCAGTGTGGTCGTGGCCGAACCGGGTCTTGCCCGGCCGGGAGCAGGTTGTTCGACAGGGTTCAATCGGGAATGAAATTGATAACTCTCCGATCATTGGCAGCCGTTCGACGGGTTGGCCGGCTGCGCGAGATTGAAGCGCAGCTAACCGACCTGCTTTATTACATGCAACCCTACCGCCGACGGCTTGTAATGCTAACTCCGATGCCTCATCCGCAGTCTGTGAACAATTGGCTACGGCAAAAAGGGCGTGACCTATTCGGGCAATTTGGTCGGCGGCATATGATTCCCGTTTTTGAGACGGCATTAGTAATTGGCAGGGGCGAGGAGTTTTTTGCCAACCCGGAGCAAGGACAACTAAGCCCCGTTGCCGGCGACCTGCTCGGCCAAACCTTATTCGATTATATTCAGATCAATGCCCTCTTGCCCGCCCGACCCGAACTACGACAGCCACGGCGGTAAGTACTGTGGGTGATTTGGTTGCTTGAGATAGTTGGGTAACTGACCACTTACCCAACTACCTCAAGCAACCAAATACTATGAATCGGCTTGATTTTCTAAAATCGATGGGCTTGTCGGGGGCCGCGCTGATGGCCGTGCCATACTCGTGTCAACGAAAAGATGTTATGCCCATTGGCCCGGTCGATTTCGATACTGATCTCGACGATGCTATGAACCTCCCTCTCAATTGACCGGGTGGTTATATTGTTCAAAATGGGGTGGTGATAGCTCGTTTGAATCACACCAAATTTGTGGCCGTAACCAGCACCTGTAGTCATCAGCAACTACAGCAGATTACATTTCAACATGGTGAATTTTATTGCACGGCCCACGGGGTCCGCTTCGATGTGACAGGTAAGGGGCTTAATGAAGCGGGCAAACCCGGCCTGACAACCTACCGGATCGAACAGACCGGAACCACCCTGCGGGTGTTTTCTTAGTGCGCGTGGCGCATCCGGCAATACCAGATATTATATAAGTGTGAACCAACTAGTCCCAGCGACGCAACGTAAGCCGCATACTCAAACACCGGGCCAACATCTTCCAGAATAATGCAAAGGGCAAATAGTGTCAGAAAACCCCATAATGAAGTACGGATGCCTGCAGGCGCATGTCGGGTAGCTGTATAAACGGCCACTATGTTCACGGCAATGAAAACGTAGTCTAAGCTGAGGTAGCTTGTCCGCAAAAACTCATCTTTCAGTAACGTCGACGTTACCAGCAAAACGGGGGTTATGAGGCAGTGAATCAGGCACAACACAGACCCGGTGATGCCTACATAATCGGCTTTGTGTGAAGTAAGACCACTTTTCATAAAACAACCGCTACTATATCGGATTTGTTGAACACGCAAATCCTCAACATTCCTGTTTGCAGCAAAGTTGCAAAAACTTTTAAAAAGATCAATAGACCTTATTTAACACGGTGTATCCCATTAGTTTGCCGCTTTTGTTGTAGGTCTCCGTCCGCACATCAAAAATTGTGTTACCAGCCCGGTAGCTAACACTCTTCATACTCATTGGAATGCCAATGCCCATCACCCGGTTTTTCATGTCGATATCGGCCGATACTTTGTTCACCTCAAAGGTGCCGGCTGGTGTAATCATTGATTCTCTGGGACCCACCAGCCGATTGGCAATCTGCATGGTCATTTCAACCATTACCGAGCCATTCTTATAAAAATCGGCATCCATTTGACCATCGGGCAGTTTTTGACCATCCGTCAAGGTACGTGGATAAGCCAATTTATTGACCTTCATTTTCATTTCAGTGTCTTTGGGTGTCTGACCACCCCCCATTGCCATGCCCGACAAGTCGGCCACCAGTTCGTCGCCGGTGCAGGTATACTGGATTTTATAGGGTGCCTGCCGCGCTTTGTTTTGCTCATCGAACGCCTGAAACTCAATCTCGATCAGGGTGGTTCCGCCCTCTTTGCGCACATTCCGAACCAGATAGGTCATGCGCCCGTTGGGTTTGTCTTTGGCTGAGAAACTTTGCATTTCGTAGCCCATACCGGGTTTAAACGTCATACCGAGGCAATCTTGCGCCAACAGGCGGGCAGGAGACAAGCAAATCAGGAGAAGCAGGAGATTTTTCACGACCCAAAAGAAAGATTAAGTTAATTGGTTGATCACATAATCAGCACCGTTCACGGTTCTAAACGTGTGCCCAAATACGGGATGACTATGATCCGTTTAGTTGTCCACAAAAATAAACCATGCCCCGCCAATATCAAACCGGCAGTTCAATCGGGTTTCCAACCCAAATCATACTTGTTGCAACGTATTAAGTCGCCGATAAAATCCTTCGTCGAGGGTGAGCAGATTCCGGTGATTGCCCCGCTCCACAATGCTGCCCTGATGTACTACCAGAATCTCGTCGGCGTGTTGGATAGTGCTTAGGCGGTGGGCAATCACCAGGGTGGTGCGGTTGGCCATCAGGCGCGTCAGGGCTTCCTGCACCAGCTTTTCCGACTCGGTGTCTAAGGCCGACGTTGCTTCATCAAGAATCAGAATGGGCGGGTTTTTGAGCACAGCTCGGGCAATGCTAATGCGTTGCCTTTGCCCCCCCGACAACCGGCTACCCCGGTCGCCAATAGTGGTTTGGTAACCGTTGGGTTGCTGCATAATAAAATCGTGGGCGTTGGCAATCCGGGCGGCCCGCTCCACCTGTTCGGGTGTGGCCTCGCTGCCAAAAGCGATGTTATTAAAAATGGTGTCGTTGAACAGAATACTCTCCTGCGTAACAATACCCATTAGGCCGCGCAACGAAGCCACTGTCACATCGAGCAGGTCTTGTCCGTCGATCAGGATGCTGCCTCCAACGGGGTCGTAGAAACGGGGAATCAAGTCGGCAATGGTCGATTTGCCCCCGCCGGAGGAGCCAACGAGCGCAATGGTTTTGCCTTTATGGAGCGTAAAATTGATGTTGTTTAAAACAGGAGTGCCGGGTTCGTAGGCAAATGACACGTTGCGAACGTCGATTTCGTGGTCGAAGCCATTAATCGGTTTGGCATTAGGCCGGTCGGCCACAGCTTGCTACGTATCAATTAG
>JAJAYX010000120.1 GCA_026785985.1 Rudanella sp.
GGGCTACGATGCCCGGCCCGAATACGGCATGATGCCCGCTTTTGCCGCCAAACTGACGGACGACGAAATCGTGGCAATCACCACGCACGAACGGAGTTCATGGGGTAACAAAGCCGCACCGGTAACGCCCGGCTTTGTGAAGAAGATTCGCGAGACGATCAAACCTGAAACCAGGGCTACGGCAGCCCGTTAACACCATGAAAACCTACCTGATTACGGGCTTTTTCTGGCTCATTGCTACCACGCTGTCGGCCTGCCCGCTTTGCGACAAACGCCAGCCGAAAGGGTTTGCGGGCATTACCCACGGCACCGGCCCCGAAGGTGCCTTCGACTATTGGATGCTTTATGGCTCCATTGCGGTGGTCGTGCTGACGCTCCTGCTCTTTATCCGGTTCATGATCCGGCCCGACACCATTGCGATGAATCACCTGAAACGACATAGCTTCCCCGACTGGCAACATGAGTAAGACCCAACAAACTGTCCGGCTGTTTATGGACGACAGCCCAACGCCCTTCGCCGAATACGCGCCACCGGTCAAAATAGACCTCAACACGACCCGTTTAGTGGATGGCGACCACGTGATGAAAGTGGTGGCCCGTTCGTCGGACGGCAAAGATGGTGTCCGGTTCATTCCGTTCACAGTACGTAACGGCCCGTCGATTTCGGTAATTGGTCTGGACGAGGGCGATACGGTGTCGGACATTATTCCCGTAACCGTCAGTGCTTATGGCAGCGAACGCACCGACTCCTTCGTGATCGAGGCCTCCGAAACGCCTAAACCCATTCCATTTTGGGTATGGGCAGTACTCATTGGGTTTGTGGGCTGGGGTGCCTGGTACCTGATCAGCTATTTAGCCTAATAAAACTAAATCGACCATGACCGCCGAAAACGAGCGCATTCTAACCCTCAACGGGGGGTCGTCGAGCATCAAGTTCGCCTTCTATACCGTCGGTGAACCATCGGAACGGGGTCTTTCCGGCCACATCGGCCGCATCGGCCTATCTGACCCAACGCTGACGTTTACGAACCCGCCTGCCCGGCAACCGTCAAGTGGCGCGGTCAAGGTTACCGATTATCCGGCAGCAGTCTCTTTTCTAATTGACTGGCTGGAAAAACAACCTGACTTTACGTTCGTTAAAGCCGTTGGGCACCGGGTCGTTCATGGCATGGAACACACACAACCCCAACGTATTACCCCCGATCTATTGACCCAACTGCGCCGGATTTCTTCGGTTGACCCCGACCACCTGCCCGGCGAAATCTCCCTGATCGAAGCCATCCAGACGCGGTATCCTCAACTGATTCAAATTGCCTGTTTCGATACGGCGTTTCACCAGACGATGCCCCGCGTGGCCCAACTGTTGCCGATACCCCGCCGGTTCGACGCACAGGGCATCCGGCGGTACGGGTTTCATGGTCTCTCGTATGCCTATTTGCTCGAAGAACTCGGCAGGCTATCCGTAGATCAAACCGCCGATGGTCGGGTCATTCTGGCGCATCTGGGCAACGGAGCGAGTTTAGCGGCTGTCCGAAACGGTCGAAGCATAGACACCACAATGGGCTTTACGCCAACGGGTGGCCTGCCGATGAGTACCCGAACGGGCGACCTCGACCCTGGCGTAGCCTCGTACCTGATTCAATCAGAAGGGTTAACGCCTGCTCAGTTCAACCACCTCATTAACCACGAATCGGGTTTGCTGGGGGTATCCGAAACGAGTTCGGATATGCGCGATTTACTGGAGCATCAGGCCAATGATATCCGGGCGGCTGAGGCTGTCGAATTATTCTGTTACCAGACAAAAAAAGGAATTGGGGCCTTTGCCGCTGTCCTCGACGGGGTAGACACGCTGGTTTTTTCGGGCGGCATCGGCGAACACATCGCCGAAATCCGCTCCCGAATTTGCACCGGCCTGGGCTTTCTTGGTATTGACATAGACCCCCACCGAAATACAGCGAACGCCCCCATCATCTCGACCGATTCCAGCCGCGTCACCGACCGTGTCATCCCGACCGATGAAGAGCGGATGATAGCCGGGCTGGTCTCACCCTTTATCAACTGACGCAACATAACCATGGAAATTCCTATCCAAACCAAACCCGAGGCCACCCTCTCGCCCGAACAGCTTCGGTTGATCGATGCCTACTGGCAGGCGGCTAACTACCCGTCGGTGGGGCAACTGCACCTGCGCGACAATCTACTGCTGCGGGAACCCTTAACCCCGGACTACATCAAGTCTATCCAGTTGGGACACTGGGGTACTACGCCCGGCCAGAACTTCATCTACGCCCACCTGAACCGGGTCATTCGCAGCCATGACCTGAACATGATTTATGAAAAATAGAGTTCAGCAACGGGCTTGCCCAGTTCTATATGCTTATTAACCAGCATTGTAATACGTGATTTATCATCGGTAACGTACCCCTCGAACACGTGATAACCCCATCGTTTAACGGTAGATTTACAGACAAAGCACGAGATATGCCCTTCACCATTGACCTCACCGATAAAGTCGTTCTCCTCACCGGGGCCACCTCCGGCATTGGGCTGGGGATTGCCCGGCAGTTTGCCCGCGCCGGAGCCACCATCGCCGGGTGTGGCCTTGAACCACCCGAACAGGCGAGCGAGTTTATGAGCGTGGTTCAAAGCGAGTCCGGCCAAAAGCCATTCTATGTGCAGGCCGACGTAACGCAACCTGACGACCTTGCCCGTTATGTTGGGCAAACCATTGCTCAGTTTGGGCGGATCGATGTGTTGGCTTCCAACGCAGGCACCAACGTGTTTGCGGGAGCCGAAGCGTGTTCAGACGAGGAATGGACGCTGAATCTGAACCTGAATCTGGCATCGCATTGGCGGCTGGCGCGGTTGTGCAAACCGTATCTGGATGCGGCACCCGATGGTGGAGTCATCATCGTTAATGCCTCCTGCCATGCCTACAGCAGCATTCCGGGCTGTTTTCCGTATAACATCGCCAAAACAGCCTTGCTTGGTTTGGTTAGAAGCCTGACCCTCGAATGGAGTCCACAAATCCGAATTGTGGGTGTGGCACCGGGCTTCATCGACACTCGACTCAACGAAGCCTGGTTCAACACCTTCCCCAACCCAGCCGCCGAACGCGCCCGCACCGAGGCCCAATTCCCCATGAAACGGCTCGGTACCCCCGACGAAATTGGGGGCTGGTTTGTATTTCTGGCCAGCGACTACGCCCGCTTTTCTGCCGGTCAAACCTACCTGATCGACGGAGGACGAAGCGCGGTGATGATGGGGTGAAGGGTGAGTTTACTCCACCACCACCCCCATTGCGCAGAATTTATCAATCCGTTGGGTGATACGTTCCTGGGGCGACAAGGCATTGAGTTCTTCCAACGTGTTTAAAATCGTATTTTTCAGAATCTCGGCCATCGCATCGTGTTGCGTATGTGCTCCGCCAAGGGGTTCGTCCACGATTCCGTCGATGAGGCCCGCCTGCTTCATGTCGCGGGCGGTGGGTTTCATGGCTTCGGCAGCCTGCTCTTTGTAGTTCCAGCTACGCCAGAGAATCGTTGAGCAGTTTTCGGGAGAAATAACGGAATACCAGGTATTTTCGAGCATCAGCACCCGATCGCCAATGGCGATACCCAATGCACCACCCGATGCCCCTTCGCCAATGACAATGCAGATCACCGGCACTTTCAGCAGCATCATCTCGCGGAGGTTGCGGGCAATGGCTTCACCCTGTCCGCGCTCTTCGGCTTCGAGACCCGGGAACGCGCCCGGCGTGTCGATCAGCGTAATGATTGGCTTGTTAAATTTCTCGGCTAATTGCATCAGGCGCAGGGCTTTGCGGTAGCCTTCGGGGTTAGGCATCCCGAAGTTTCGGTATTGACGCTGCTTGGTATTGCGGCCTTTTTGCTGGCCAATAATCATCACCGTTTGACCCGGTCCGTCGTCACGGCCAATTTCGCCCAAACCACCAATCATGGCGGGGTCGTCGCGCACAGTTCGGTCGCCGTGAAGTTCGATAAACTGATCGCACATCCGCTCAATGTAATCGAGCGTATAGGGGCGGTCGGGGTGGCGCGAGAGTTGCACCCGCTGCCAACGGGTGAGGTTCTGGAAAATCTCATACTGAAGTCTGTCGATACTTTTTTCGAGTATCTCAACTGCTTCACTCACATCCACACCGGTGCGTTCGGCCAGTTTACAGGTTTCCTCCAAACGGGCTTCCAACTCAGCGATGGGCTTCTCAAAATCAAGGTAAGTTCTCATTGACTATAATTCAAACGTTTGGCCCTTAGCGGGAATTTCGACGTGTTCGTAACCCGCTTCGCCGAGCGTTTCTTTGAAGGCTTCCATGCTGCTCAGGTCACCATGCACCAGGAATGCTTTTTTGAGCGAATCGGCAGGTTGCATTTTCACAAAATTCACGAGGTCGTCGCGGTCACCGTGGCCGCTGAACACGTCGATACGTTCGATGTTGGCGTTCACGGGTTGCTCCTTGCCCTTGATCGTGAGCGTTGGCTGACCGTTCAGCAGTCGCCAGCCAAGGGTTCCTTCGGCGCAATACCCAATAATCAGAATCGTGCAATAAGGATTACCAATGTTGGCCGCTACGTGATATTCGACGCGCCCACCCTGCACCATTCCCGACGATGAAACAATAATGCACGGCTCGTTATAGTCGGACACGGCTTTACTGGCTTTGGCCGATTCGAGAAATGTGAAGTTCTCAAAATCGAACAGGGCCGCGTTTTCGTCGTAGAACTCACGGGCCTCTTTGCTCAGTAAGCGGATGTTTTTCATGTAAACCCGCGAACTTTCCAGGGCCATCGGGCTGTCGGAAAATACCTTGATCGACGGGAAATTATGTTCCGTATAGAGCCGGTTAAGCGTGTATAAAAGTGCCTGAGTGCGGCCAACGCTGAACGACGGAATAATGAGCCGACCAGGAATGTCGATGCAGGTGCGCTTGATCACGTCGGCCAATGCCTCTTCGGGCGACATGGTATCTGCGTGAAGCCGGTTGCCGTAGGTGCTTTCGCAAAC